>JBKJLR010000209.1:0-5088 GCA_046596865.1 Chitinophagaceae bacterium | reverse complement strand
TTATGTTCATCATCAAAAGCAATCATATTGGCCATCACCTTTTGCGATTTGGCTAATTTGTTTAAAGCTCTTTGCGTGGAAGCAATAGATGCTTCTTCTAAAAAATTACCAAGAAAGACTAAAGTGATAATAGTGGCAGCCGTTTCATAAAACATGTATTGTTCTGCCTGTCCTGTCAATGAACCATAGAGGCTATAAACAAATGCTGCAGTTGCGCCTACGGCAATCAGCACATTCATGTTTGGCATTCTGTTGCGGATACTCTTCCAGGCACTCTTGCCAAAGAAACTCATGCCAACTATGTAAACCGGGATGGTTAGTGCCAGTTGTACCCAGTGATTCATTAACCAATGAATATGAAGACCGGGAATCATGTGCAACATCAATATAGCAGTGAAAGGAAGACAAAACCAAAACCGTTGAAGATGAGTTGAGAGGAAAGGTTTTAAGTTTGAGGTTTGAGGTTTGAGATCACTTAAAGTCTCATCATTCACTACTTTATAACCAAGGCCGTTAATGCCTTTACTGATTTTCGCTTCTTCAAGGGTTGCTTCTGTATCAAACATCACATCACCGGTGGCGAAATTTACTTTTACATTCTTCATGCCTTGTTTTTCAAGGTATTTGTGAATGTTAAGAGCACAGGTAGTGCAGTCCATTCCCTCAACTTTCCATTGAACTTTTTCCATAACGTCTTAAAATTTCGGAATCTTCATCATCCTTTTCCTTCAGGAAAAGAGAGAAGGATGAGGTTGCAAATTTACCAAAAGGCAAACCCCTTTTTTTACGCCAACGGGAATATGTTTACAACATCGTTGTATATCCTGCTAAATTTGAGGTATGGAATCGGATTTTTCTCTGGAGAATATCAACAGTGTTGCAGAAAATTTCTGGAAAGAAACCGAGGGTAAAACTGTTTTTGCTTTTCATGGCGGAATGGGTGCCGGTAAAACAACTTTCATCCATGCCCTCTGCGATGCAAAAGGGGTTAAAGATGTGGTAGGCAGTCCCACATTTTCTATTATTAATGAATATGAATACGATTGTGAAGGGACAAAAAAAGTCATATTTCATGTGGACTTGTACAGGTTAAAAGATGAAGAAGAAGCGATGAGGGCAGGAGTGGAAGACGCTTTATACAGCGGCTATATCTGTCTGGTGGAATGGCCGGAAAAAGCCCCATCAATTTTTCCTGATAATACTGTTCATGTTCAAATAGAGTTAATTGATACCCAAACCCGACGGTTAATATTCACTGATATTTAAGTACATTTGATTAACACGAATAGGGTCAGCATTAGCGGTCTCGAAACTCGTCACTCATAACCAGAAACTCTCTCATGAGTCAGCAAAAACCCAAAATAAGCACTTCTTTCAGTTACGAAACATTAGAAGAAACGCTGGATATAAAGCCAAAAGCAGAAGGGATGATGATTGGCATTCCTAAAGAAATAGCTTTCCAGGAAAACCGTATTGCATTGACACCGGATGCCGTAAGTGTATTGATAAGTAACGGTCATTTGGTATTGATAGAACATAATGCCGGCGAAGCTTCACATTTCCGGGATAAGGATTATAGCGAAGCAGGGGCAAAAATTGTGTACGACAGGGAGAGTGTTTTTAAAGCCCCTATTTTAATAAAAAGTGCACCGATAATTGATGAAGATTTACCGTTGCTGCAATTAAATCAAATTATCATTTCTCCTATCCATCTTTCTATTATGAAAGCGGAGATATTGGAGAAGATGATGGAAAAAAAGATCACAGCGATTTCGTTTGAAAACTTAAAAGATGACAGTGCTTCTTACCCTATAGTCCGGAGCATGAGTGAAATTGCCGGTAGTGCGGTCATGCTGATTGCAGCACAATACCTTGGTTCTGCAAATCATGGTAAGGGAGTATTGCTCGGTGGCATATCTGGTATTGCACCTACAAAAGTTATTATCATTGGCGCAGGTATAGTGGGAGAATATGCGGCAAGAGCTGCTTTGGCATTGGGAGCTTCGGTAAAAGTTTTTGACAACAGCGTTTACCGGTTAAAACGGTTACAAAATAATATTGGCCATCGTCTTTGGACTTCAGTGATAGAACCCAGGATGCTGGCGAAACAATTAAAGACTTGCGAAGTAGCCGTTGGTGCCTTAGGGTCTGAAACCGGCAGAACACCCATGGTGGTAGCAGAAGAAATGGTGAGTAATATGCGGGCCGGTTCTGTTATCATTGATGTGAGTATTGACCGGGGCGGTTGCTTCGAAACATCCGAAATTACTTCTCATGAGCATCCCATCTTCATTAAGTATGGAGTGATTCATTATTGTGTGCCCAATATTCCTTCGGGTTTTTCCCGTACGGCTTCGCAGGCGATCAGTAACGTATTGATGCCATTATTATTAGAAGCAGGCGAGGAAGGTGGATTTGAAAAGTTGCTATGGCACCAGATACATCTCCGGGCCGGCATTTATTTATTTAAGGGAGCACTTACTAATTTTTATCTTAGCCAGCGGTTTGATTTAAAGTATACGGATTTGAATTTACTGATTGCGAGTCAGCGATAACTTCCGTCTGAATATAAAAAATATAATTATGAAAAAAATATTCTTATCAATTGTTATTTTCACATTTATTGGTTGTGCTAAAAAAAAGTCGTGGACAAAAGATGCCCTGGTGAATGATTGCCCCGGAAATTTGATCAAGAAGAATGAGCAGGAAAAAAGATATACTTCCATGGAGATTGCACTCCTGTGTGACTGCATGGCGGACAAAATGTTGGTAAAGTACAAATCTGTAAAAGAATCTAATAGGGATAAAGAAGGGGCAATAGCAATAGGCCGTGATTGTGGGATAGAAGTTTTAAAAAGATAAGGAGGAAAATTCACCTCTGATTAAGTAGTATATGTTTTAATACTTATAATCGCTAATACTAATTTTTTCCTGACAAAATTTATACTCCACTTCATCATTACTACTCACTACTACTAAACGTTCTTTACAATAATCAGTAATAAGACGATGATATAATCCAATCCCCTCACTATCAAGGTTGGTACAAGGTTCATCCAGCAATACGATAGCTGTATCAGAAAAAATACACTGCGCCAGCTTTACCCGTTGCTTCATACCGGAAGAGTAATTCCGGATTTGTTTGTTGACGGCTTTTTGCAAACCTATAGTTGAAATAATATCGTTAGTTGTTACACCGTGCAAAAACGGCTTAAACCCATGATGAAAATTTAAAAACTCTGTCAGCGTCATTTCTTCCACCACTTCTAAGTAAGGTGCTGCAATGGACACATGGCGGTAAATATTCTCAACAGAAACCGTTGTTGAAGGGATAACTCCTGACTCCTGACTCCCCACTCCGTACTCAACTTTTCCTTCATTTATATACATGCTTCCGCTTAGAGCCTGCAGCAACGTACTCTTTCCCGAACCATTTGGCCCGGTGATGGCATAAGATTGGCCTGCTTCAAATGTATAGTTGAAATGACGGAATATCCAGTCACGGTTAAACCGTTTACCGGCGTCAGACAGGCAGATCGTCATCGCTGCTGCCTTTGGTAAAACGTTTGATGATACCTCTTCCGCTTTCACGGATGAAAGTTACTATTTCATCCCTTTCATCGGTGGCGGGCATTTCTTCTTCAATATATTCCACCGCCTGGCTTGTGTTCATGCCCTTATTATATAGCACTCTGTATATATCCAGGATATGATTGATGCGTTCAACGCTGAAGCCACGGCGTTTTAATCCAATCGAATTTACCCCCGCATAACTTAATGGTGTACGTCCCGCTTTAATATAGGGAGGCACATCTTTACTCACCAATGATCCACCCCCGATAAAAGAATGAGCACCTATTTTTACAAACTGGTGTACCGCACACATGCCCGCAAGTATGCTCCAGTCACCGATAGTCACATGCCCTGCTACCTGGGTATTATTACTGGTTATACAATTATCCCCGACAAAACAATCATGGGCAAAATGGCAATACGCCATAATAAGACAATTTTTACCAATGACTGTTTTCTCCCTGTCCTTGGTACCCCGGTTAATAGTTACAAACTCACGGATGGTGGTACCATCGCCAATATAAACATTCGAATATTCTCCCTGGAATTTTAAGTCCTGGGGTATGGCTGCAATTACTGCCCCCGGAAAAATGCGGCAATTCTTGCCAATCCTGGCTCCTTCCATAATGGTTACATTGGAACCGATCCAGGTGCCATCGCCAATTTCCACATCCTGGTGAATAACAGTGAAAGGATCAATTTTTACATTGGTTGCCAATCTTGCATTAGGATGAATATATGTATGCGGGTGAATCATGCAGTTGATTAAAAAATATGCCCCGCCGTCGGCTGGGGAACGGGCAAAGTTAACAGATACGGGTAAAAACCGAATTTTTTTTAGCGATAGATTGTTAAAAATCAGGCCCGAATGAGTGAAATCAAAGTTACAACATCAAAATGTGGGAGGAATTTGTAGATTTGCATTGATAATGCACAATCCTCCGGACATATTAGCTTTAGCGTATAAGCAAAACCTGATGCAGGACCAATTGGTATTATTGCAGGAAAGGGAGCAGCAGATACCTGGTTCTGTAAATTATACTATCAATCGGTACAGCCGCAATTCGCAGTGGAATATTGAAGACACCGGTATGCTGGTATATCACTATGCTAAGACCGCACCTAAAGAAAATTATTTAGAACTCCGGTTTTGCGTTAGTGGTAATGTGTATTGCCGGAAAAAGAATACAGAATGCGACATGTGCCAGTTCAATGCCTCAAAAACCTGTACAGAAAGAGTGGACAGTGTGGATGTGGTCAGTTTTAAGTTTTCACCTGCGCATCTCAGCCAGTTTGTAAAACCCAGAAAAGGTAATGCGGTGCTTACCGATGATATCTTGAATTTTGAGCATCGTTCTTCCTTTACCAAAATTCTTCCGCTGTGCGGCAAAACAAGAATGGTGCTGGAAGGAGTGTTAAATCATACTTACAGCGACAGCCTGGAAAACATTTATATCAATGCCCAAACGCAGATGCTGCTATTATACAGCCTTGATTGTATGCTGGGCGAAAAAG
>JBKJLR010000165.1:0-8429 GCA_046596865.1 Chitinophagaceae bacterium | reverse complement strand
AGTGAAACCAGCGAAGGTTGGAGCCTTTCATTTCTATTCATTCAAGCACAGGCTCCTCGCTGCCGATTTCTTCTAAAGTGTCATACTCATTATTTATACGACATATCACCTCCACATCAAATAACCATTTATTTCTAAATGGATGATCGAATACTACAGGTATAAGCTCAGAATGAAAAATTTTGGCACTGCATTGCGTGTCATAAACATCAAGACGGATGATAGACCCCACAATAGTGGCAATGATACGGCTGTAGAAGTGACGCCATTCATTTCTTACAATGTTTGCCCCTATTTTTTTAATCCGACTGCCTAAAATGAATTTTTTACCTGAGGTATTTATCATTTCAAATAACCGGTATAACTCGTCAAGTGAAATGGAGAGGTCAGCATCGGCAAATCCATGAAAGCTGAATTGCTGCAGATCTTTTATACTTTCTAATAGCCCTGTTCTAACAGCTTCAGCTTTTCCTTTTTTTTGATCATGAGAAAATATACTGACTCTTAATGGATACTGTTCCTTTATACTTTGTAGCAGGTTAATAGTTTTATCAATACTTCCATCATTAACAAAAATGATCCTGACATTATTTTTCGCCTCTAAGAAAGAAATGACTTTTTCTACAGCTAATCTTTTCTCTTCGTTATAGCAGGGGATTATGATGGAGAGGGCTGACATATAGAGTAGCAGGTAAGTCCGGGCATTTTTATTCCGATGCGGGCAAGATACCACGAAATTTTAAATTCAATCCAAAACAGGTTTGTTATAAACGATGTTAGCCGTGCATTCCCTTTCCAGTTGTGAATACTTTCATCGATGATTTTTTTCCTCGGTGTCTTTTCTTTGAAAAGCTGAAGCAGACGAACAAGGATTAAACTGTTAAAGCAATAACCATTGTTATTAATTTTGAAAGATAGAGGTTGTAATAATTTATGAAGGCTCTTAAGATTATAGCGCATATAATGACCAAGATTACGGTCGTGTTGTGAGAATAATTTCTGGTAGGCAGGTACGGTTATAATAAATACTGTTTTTGGGGAAATAGAAGGCAGACGGATTAGTTGTTGTAATAATAATTCTGGATTTTCTACATGTTCCAGCACATCCATAAGTACTACAATATCAATACTGCAAAAGGAGTCTATTGAATTAACATCTGCAAGGAGGTATAGATTCCCTGGTTTATCAATAGTAAGTTCTTTAACCAATTCGGATGTATAATTTATATCAATGGCTGTTACAGATGATCCCGGATATTTTTTGGCGATTTCGGAAGATAAAAATGCATCGCCACTTCCTATATCTATTATCGTTTTATGCTGTTTGCATTGCCCGATAAAATAGCTGAGCATTCTTAGCCTGGCTAACTCCCAGGGATGTCTTTTAAAATTTTGACCTTTTACCAGTATAAATTCTTTTATATCCATCTCATAATTTTGATCTCAATTACGTAAACCTTTCTTTTAGTCTTAAGAAATAGTTTTCAAAATACCTGTAACTTATCCAACTTAAAATGATGGCCGCTAATGTAACAATAACGGAAACGGCAAATTGGCCCGGTAATGCATTGGTATGCCCGGATACCCACGAATATAGGTATGGATGAAGTAACAGGTAAAGAGGCCAATGAAAAATATACAACCCATAAGATATTTTACCAAAGAATTTTAGAATGCGAATGCTAAAAATATAGTTGATGAGCTTAGTTTTTCCTGATACCGTCTCATTCACCAGCAGACCAAACATCATAGCAAAAGTGGTATAGCCAACTAAGGCGAGGTAGGGAAACGTAAACTGATACTTACGGTTAATAAAAAAGAAAAGAAAATTCAGAATGGCAAAAACAAGAACGATCACTGTTGTATATTTTTTAAAAAAGTTAATATTAATTCGTTGGATCAGGGCTACCATACAACCAATACATATTCCGTCAATCCTGCTGAAGGTGTACAGGTTGAAATATGCAAGATCGGCAATCTGATTATTCCATACCCACAAACGAAGGGTAATTACAGCAACCAGGAGAAGTGAAATAGCCAGCAGTAAATATTTAGGCTTGCGTATGATTAAAATTATTAACGGCCACAGCAAATAAAATTGTTCTTCTACAGCCAACGACCATAGATGATGTAATGCTTGTGTTTGTCCGCCATCTTTAAAAATATACAGCCAGTTTTGTAAATATGTCCAGAGCCATAGTTGGTTATCTGTATAATATTTTACATCAAACTGAAGGTTTAATCTTGGCAGCACAATTAAAAACAGGATAAGACAAATATAATAGAGTGGGAAAATGCGAAGTACTCTGCGCATATAAAAATTACGGAGATAATTTTTATTGCCAACAGTTTTTAGCAATATATCAGTGATGAGAAAACCAGAGAGTACAAAGAAGAGGTCAACGCCGAGCCAGCCAAAGAAGAAAACATTGATGAATCCGAAGTTGTGATACACCACAACAAGCAGGATTGCAAGCCCTCTTAAGCCATCCAGTGCAGGATAATGTTGCCTGTCGGGATTTTCAGGGTTCATCAGGTATTGAATAGGTTAGTTAGTTCACTCTCAAAGATAATCTTCTAAGCAGATATTTGCCAATCATGTCAAATTCAAGATTTACGCTGTCGCCTTCCTGCACTGTTTGGATATTGGTGTGTTCAAAGGTGTAAGGAATGATGGCCACACAGAATTTTTTTTTCTTTACATCGAAAGCAGTAAGGCTAATGCCATTCACACATATCGATCCTTTTTCTACAATCAGCAGAGAAAATTTTTTGGAAAATCCGATCTCAAACTCCCAACTCCCATTTTTTTCTTTTCTTTTTATACAAGTTCCGGTAGCATCTGTATGACCTTGTACAATATGCCCATCTAACCTGTCATTTAATTGAAGGCAACGTTCCAGGTTAACAGATGTTCCTTCTTTCCATTTTCCAAGGGTTGTTTTTTGAAGAGTTTCATCAATTGCAGTAACTCTGTGGCAGTTTTCCCGTACTTCTTCAATCGTAAGGCAAACCCCACTATGATTAATACTTTGATCCGCTTTAAACTGTGAGGATATGGATGATTCTATCCAGAAAACCCGGTTGGAGCCATTGGAAATGACCTCTTTAATAGTGCCCGTTGTCTCAATAATACCTGTAAACATCCTTCAAAGTAAATCATTTATTTTTCCATTTCATTTTTTCAACATTCCATCCTATCTTTGCCATCCTAAAAAATACCGAAGGAGGTATAAAATTTATGCTAATAATCGACTCAAAAGATTGCGAAAACATTGATAAGGCTTTAAAGAAGTACAAAAAGAAATTCGAGAAATCGAAGGTATTACTGCAGTTGCGGGAACGCCAGGCTTTTATCAAGCCGTCAGTAAGACGCCGTGGATCTGTATTGAAAGCAATTTATAAACAGAGTATAGCCAGCGGCAAGATCGAAAGTTAATCCCTGGTAAACACAATATATTATTTACAAAATAGCTGCCCTGATTTCTATCGGGGTAGCTATTTTTTTTGACTCTAATGCGTAGCTTTATAAAGTCTTATGGCTGAATTAACTCATCAATCAATCCAATCATTTCTGGACTACCTCAAATACGAAAAAAGGTATTCAGTCCATACCCTAACCTCTTATCAAACGGACCTTATTGATTTTATAAGGTTTCTCAAAACACAGTTTGGAGGCATTTCACTAAACAAAGTAAATCTTAATTATGTACGCAGTTGGTTGGCTCATCTAAAAGAGAAAGGGCTAACTTCCAAATCAATCAATCGAAAGATTTCCAGTCTTAAATCTTTTTTTAAATATCATTTGAGAACAGGTTCAATAGAATTTACACCCATGGTCCAGGTGATTAGCCCAAAACTGAGGAAGCGGCTTCCTGTTTTTATACCAGAGAAAGATACCCGCAAGTTGGTTCTCACACTCAACCGATCCACCGAAAGTTGGAAATCTCTTAACGCAAAAATGCTTATTACTATTTTCTATGCCACAGGTATACGGTTAAGTGAGTTAATAAACCTCAAAGACCGCCAGGTGGATTTTATTAAATCCCAGATAAAGGTGTTGGGAAAAGGCAAAAAAGAAAGGATAATTCCAGTAAGTAGGGAGATCTTAGAAGCAATCAGAGGTTATCAACATACAAAGAAAAAAGATTTTGAAAAAACGGATGATGTTTTACTGGTAACTGAAAAAGGAAAAAAACTCTATCCTAAATATGCTTATTTACTGGTAAACGAGGTTCTAGGGTCGGTCAGTACATTAGACAAAAAAAGCCCACATGTGCTGCGACATACTTTTGCCACACACTTAATGAATAACGGCGCCGACCTGAATGCCGTCAAGGAACTTTTGGGGCATAGCAGCCTCGCCTCTACCCAGGTTTATACCCATAACACCATCGAAAAGCTAAAAGATGTGTACAAAAAAGCCCATCCAAAAGCTTAAAAATTTTCACCGGGCACAATAAAAAAATTGAAAAGTTTGTTTGGGTAAAATCACTTTTTGCAGTAACTTGAAATCAGTTAAAAGAACCGAACCTCTGAAAGACAGGCTGAATAAGTTCTTTATTTATTGTTTCACTAAAACCATGTAGATTATGAACGTAAACATTCAATCAGTTCATTTTGATGCTGACAGTAAATTGATCGGGTATGTTAATCGTAAACTGGAAAAGCTAAATAATTTTAGCGATCGCATCATCCAGGTAAATGTTTTTCTAAAACTCGACAATGTGGTTCATGCTGTAAAAGACAAGATCGCAGAGATCAGGGTACATGTTCCCAGACACAATTTTTTTGTAAAATCAACCAGTAAATCTTTTGAAGAGTCGTTTGATGATGCCCTCGACATGATGGTAGCTCAAATAAAAAAAAATAAAGAAAGAAAAGCCGCTTAACAACATTCAAGACCCTGCTTAGGTGGGGTCTTTTTATTCAATAGGGGTTTAATTTATTTTCGAAATTAAGTAGTAATGAGTTTTAAAATTTCATCAGATTAGTCTCTATTGGGATGGTGGATTTTAATGTTGCATTAAATACCGGGTTACCTCCATTATAAAGTCATTTTGAAATTGCCGGGAGGTTTTTCAATGCTCTGTTCAACTAATTGAAAACAAGCAAAAAATTACTTTCTCAAAATTTTTCCGATTATTAATTTCCCTTACCTTTGCCTTCCCAAAAATGGGGGTAGTTCTTTATTGCATATAACAAGCCGAAATAGCTCAGTTGGTAGAGCAACTGATTTGTAATCAGTAGGTCGCTGGTTCGACTCCAGTTTTCGGCTCGGAAATTATATTAGTATTGGGCAGATGGCCGAGTGGTTAAAGGCGACAGACTGTAAATCTGTTCTCTCACGAGTACGTTGGTTCGAACCCAGCTCTGCCCACTTTATTTCCCTGGTCTTGTTTTAGACTACGGCGATATCAAGTTCTTTGTTATGAATAATTACCAGCGGAAGTAGCTCATTTGGTAGAGCGGTAGCCTTCCAAGCTTCAGGTGGCCGGTTCGAGCCCGGTCTTCCGCTCCAATTTTGAATACTGCCTGCGACGGCAGTGGAAAAGCCGTTGTAGCTCAGTGGTAGAGCACTTCCTTGGTAGGGAAGAGGTCGTGAGTTCGATTCTCACTAACGGCTCTCTTTTCAGGTAAGTGAAAAACTGGTAGTGATGTGAATGAATAAGTCCTGGTAATAATCGGGATCAATGCAACAAAAACTGATGGTATTATGCTATCAGTTTCATAATAAAACAAGAATAATTAATTAGTAAAACACAATTTAAAACAGATAACAATGGCAAAAGAGAACTTTAAAAGGGATAAACCCCACGTAAACATTGGTACGATTGGTCACGTTGACCATGGTAAGACCACATTGACTGCTGCAATTACAGAAGTTCTTTCTAAAAAAGGCCTTGCGACAGCAAAAAAATATGATGATATAGACGGAGCTCCTGAAGAAAAAGAAAGGGGTATCACTATTAATACAGCCCACGTTGAGTACGAGACTTTGTCCCGTCACTATGCTCACGTTGATTGTCCTGGTCACGCTGACTATGTAAAGAACATGATAACCGGAGCGGCCCAAATGGATGGAGCTATCCTGGTAGTTGCTGCTACTGATGGTCCTATGCCACAAACTAAAGAGCACATACTGCTTGCCCGCCAGGTGGGTGTTCCAACTATGGTGGTTTTTATGAATAAAGTGGACCTGGTAGAAGATCCGGAATTACTGGAACTGGTGGAAATGGAAATCCGTGAAGAGTTGACTAAACGTGGCTTTGACGGTGACAATACACCTATTATCAAAGGTTCTGCTACCGGTGCATTGGCAGGTGATCCAAAATGGGTTGGTGCAATTGATGAATTAATGGATGCTGTAGATGCTTATATTCCATTACCTCCCCGTCCGGTTGATTTACCGTTCCTGATGTCTGTGGAAGATGTATTCTCTATAACTGGTCGTGGTACAGTTGCTACCGGTCGTATTGAAAGAGGTCGTATAAAAGTAGGTGAAGGTGTTGAGATCGTAGGATTAACTGATGCTCCCCTTACTTCTACTTGTACAGGTGTTGAAATGTTCCGTAAGTTGCTTGACGAAGGTGAGGCTGGAGATAATGCAGGTTTGCTACTGCGTGGTATTGAGAAAACTCAAATCCGCCGTGGTATGGTAATCTGTAAGCCAGGTTCTATTACTCCGCATACTGAATTTAAATGCGAAGTATACGTACTGAGTAAAGATGAAGGTGGACGTCATACTCCATTTTTCCAGAAATACCGTCCTCAGTTCTACTTCCGTACAACTGACGTAACAGGTGAAGTTGAATTAAATGCAGGTACTGAAATGGTGATGCCTGGCGATAACACTTCAATGACTGTTAAACTTATCCAACCTATCGCAATGGAAAAAGGTTTGAAATTTGCGATTCGTGAAGGTGGTCGTACAGTTGGTGCCGGACAGGTTACTGAGATTTTGAAATAAAACCCCCAACCCCGCCAGTTGGCGGGGAGCCGGGAACCTTAGATATAACAAAGTACCTTTGGTGCGAACCATTGGTACTTTGTTGTTTTAAAAGTTCTTTAATTTCTAGAATATTTTCCTTGTCCTCCGCTGGTTAGCGGAGATAGGGAATATACGGGCATGGTGCAACGGCAGCATACGGGTCTCCAAAACCTTTGATCTAGGTTCGAATCCTAGTGCCCGTGCAGTTTAATTGGCACAATTTTCAACATTTCAAATTGAAAACATGAACAAGATGGGATCTTATTTTAAGGAGTCTTATAAGGAGTTGACAGAGAAAGTAAGCTGGCCTACCTGGGCGCAGCTTCAACAATCAACAATGATTGTATTGGCGGCTACTATACTCATTTCATTTGTAGTATTGGGTATGGACTATGTTGCCGGCAACGGATTGAAATTTATATATGAGCTTTTGAAACAGAAATAATGGACGTAACAACAACAAATACAGAAAACATACAACAGGAAACCACAAAATGGTTTGTGTTGAGGGTCGTTAGTGGTAAAGAGAAAAAGGTAAAAGAATACCTGGATAAGGAAGTTTCCCGTGGTGGGTGGGAGCAGGTGAAGCAAGTATTTCTGCCTGTAGAAAAAGTGTACAAGGTTGCTAATGGGAAAAAAGTAATGCGGGAAAGAAACTATTATCCGGGATATGTGATGATTGAGATTTCTAATGGTAAATTGACTGATGATTTAAGAGATATTATTAAGAGTACAACAAACGTTATTCATTTCCTTGGAAAAGAAAATCCAATAGCCCTTCGTAAGGCAGAAGTAAACAAGATGCTTGGTAAAATGGATGAAATGGCCGAGGCCGGTGGGGTAAGCATGAGTGAGCCATTTATTGTGGGAGAAACTATTAAGATTATTGAAGGACCATTTAATGACTTTAATGGTGTGATAGAAGAAGTAACCGATGAAAAGAAGAAATTAAAAGTAACTGTAAAGATTTTCGGTCGTTCTACACCCGTGGAATTGAATTATATGCAGGTAGAGAAGATTAACTAAGAAAAACTTTAAAATAAATTCGCCACCCGGTAATGTACCTCAGCAATACATCAGGTTACTAACTTCCTCAAACCGGGTCATTTTTGGAATGCGGAAATATTAGTCTTGGTCCAATTGCCTCAGTCCGGCTCATAAGCAGTAGCATGGTTTATTTGCTGTACCGATCTGAAAATTTATTTCCTCTAAAACTTCTTAAATCGACTACTCATTCTTATCTTTGCGCCCCCAATTAGTTCTTTTGATATCCGAGTAGTCGGAAAATTAGGAATCCGCCACGGCGGATTGGGAGACTAAGTAGTCCGCCAGTTGGCGGATGAAAGGTCGCTAACACCAAAAAAGATAAAATAATGGCAAAAGAAATCAGCGGCTTTGTAAAGCTGCAGTGTAAAGGTGGCCAGGCTAACCCTGCACC
>JBKJLR010000160.1:0-23824 GCA_046596865.1 Chitinophagaceae bacterium | reverse complement strand
TAGTAATGGTGCATTTTTTGTTCGTTCAGGAGGTTTTACTGTAGTGCAACATAATCCGGTGGATTATGCAGGTGTTTCGAGGTTTCTTCATGGGTATAATGCAGATGGCATGCCTGTAAAACCTACCGATAAATTTTTACTTCGTTCTCATGCTTATAATGTCGATTTTTTAGGAGCTTCTCCCGATATAAAGACTGTTGCAGACAAAATAATTATTATACGTCGGAATCATTTTGTTGGGGCAGATCAATCCAAATGGGCCGGTAGCTGCCGCATTTACCAGGCTATTACGCTGAAAGATGTTTATCCCAATATCGATGTCCGTTATTATACTGATAACCAATTTCTCAAATATGACATTATAGTCAGGCCCGGTGGGGATGTTTCAAAGATAGCATTGAAGTATGATGGGGTTGATAAGTTGCAGGTTAAAAATAAAGAATTGATGATCGAAACATCGGTTGGTGAGTTAAAGGAATCATCTCCTTATACCTATCAATCATCTCCTAAGGGAAGAAATGAGATTAGTTGTAAGTATATAGTAAAAGATAATGTGGTAAGGTTTGATGTAAAGAATTATGATCCTGCTGCTACATTGATAATCGACCCGATAGTTGTTTTTTGTTCTTTTTCAGGAAGTTCAGCAGACAACTGGGGTTTTACTGCCACCTATGGAGCTGATGGCAGCATGTATGGCGGCGGAATTGTGTTTGACAATGGATTTCCATCTTCTCCTGGGGCATTTCAAACAACATACTCCGGGGGTACCGGCGGGCCAGGTAGCGGGTTTGACATAGGTATTATTAAATTATCTCCTAATGGTTCAAACAGGGTGTATGCCACATATATTGGTGGTAGTGGCAATGATCAGCCACATAGTCTTGTGGTAAATAGCCAGGGCAACCTGATTCTTGCTGGTCGCTCCAATTCAAATAATTACCCCGTTGTAAACCCTGGTGGACAGGTGGGTGGGGGTGGAAATTTTGATATCGTAGTGACAGAATTGAATGCGACAGGAACTGCTTTGATTGGATCAAAAAAAATTGGAGGATCTGGTAATGATGGTGTGAATATATCCGAAACCAGGGATCTTAATTCCCTGCAACGAAATTATGGGGATGATGGCCGTAGTGATGTAATGTTAGATGGTGGAGGTAATGTGTATGTGGCATCCACTACACAATCAAACAATTTTCCGGTATCAGGATCACCTTTTCAGGGCACATTTGGGGGAGGTACCCAGGATGGTGTACTATTGAAATTGACTCCTACACTTAGCGCCGTAACTTTTTCTAGTTATCTCGGGGGCAGTGGAAATGATGCTGCATATGTTCTGGCACAGGCACCGGGCGGAAATATTTATGTGGCTGGTGGAACAGAAAGTGGCAATCTTCCGGGTAATACAGCAGGAACAATCAGCCCCACAAATAACGGGGGCATTGATGGGTTTGTTTCTGTTATCAGTAATAATGGTAATGCCATTATCCGTACAACGTATATTGGTACTTCAGCAGTGGACCAGGTATTTGGTATTCAGTTCGATCTTAATGGATTCCCATATGTAATGGGGCAAACAACGGGGAGCTGGCCTATTATTAATGCTACTTATAGCAATGCAGGAGGAAAACAGTTTATTGCCAAACTTCAGCCCGATCTTTCAAGTTATGTTTATTCTACAGCATTTGGTTCCGGGGCATCTACGCCAAATATTTCACCAATAGCTTTCCTGGTTGATCGTTGCGAAAATGTATACATTTCAGGATGGGGAGGATTTTTCTTCACGAATAACACATTCAACAGTGCCGGTACCGGTGGACTTCCTGTTACACCTGATGCTTTTAAAAGTACCACGGATGGAAAAGACTTTTACTTTTTTGTACTTAAGAAAAATGCTACTGCACAACTTTTTGGTAGTTTCTTTGGTGAAAATAATCCTGCCAATGGCGGCTGTGACCATGTGGATGGAGGAACCAGTCGTTTTGATGCCGACGGAGTAATATACCAGGCAATTTGTGGAAATTGTAAGCTTGGGCTTCCTCCTTTGACATATCCAACTACTCCAGGTGCATGGTCTACGGTAAATAATTCGACAAATTGTAATCTTACAATGCTTAAGATTGCGATGAACCTGGCAGGTGTTAATGGTGGAATTCAATCTGCCATTGATGGCACACCACGGGACACAGCTGGGTGTGTACCTCTTACGGTTGATTTCCGGGATACGGTTGGCACGGCCCAAAGCTATGAATGGTATTTTCAATATGTGCCCGGTAACCCACCTGATCTTACTACTACGACACCTTCTGCTTCTTATACATACAATACAGTAGGTACTTACCGTGTAATGTTAGTGGCCATTGATCTCAATACCTGTAATGTCAGGGATAGTTCTTTCCTTAATATCCGTGTAGGTGATCTGCAGGCTGCAATTAATTTCAATCCCGTAAAACTGGCACCTTGTGATTCATTTAAATACAGATTTGATAACCTTTCGATAGCTCCTGCAAGCCGTCCTTTTGGCCCTCAATCATTTATTTGGGATTTTGGAGATGGCACCCCAAAATTGCAAACAGGACCTGCACCAGTATTTCATAATTATGCGGGGCCTGGAACGTATAATGTAAAACTCCTTTTGCCCGACAGTAATTATTGTAATGCTCCAGATTCATTAGTGATACCCTTAAGTGTTGCCTCGAATGTAAAAGCAAGGTTTACAACACCCTCTACCGGATGTTTGCCATATAATGCAGTATTTAAAAACACATCACTGGCCGGGCAAACATGGCTCTGGGATTTCGGTGATGGCCAAACTTCGACTGCATTTGAACCTATACATTTATACACTATAGCCGGAACATACAATGTTGTATTGATTGCTTATAATCCTAATACCTGTAATCTTTCAGATACAACGGCTGCATTTACTATAACTGTGTATGATTCGCCAACCCCGGATTTCTCTTTTGCTCCCGATCCGCCATTGGAGAATACAGCAACCACCTTTACTAACCTATCCTCTCCGGATGCCGTGAGATTTAAATGGGTTTTTGGAGATGGGGATTCGTTACTGACCACATCAAGAGCACCCATTCTTCATCAATACAATGCCACTGGTACATTTAATGCTTGTCTTACGGCGTACAATCTTATTGGATGTGACAGTACAATATGTAAACAGGTAAGAGCAACTATTTTGCCGGTCGTGGATGTGCCCAATGCCTTTACACCTCAAAGCGGTGATGTAAACAGTATTGTGCTGGTGAGAGGATTTGGAATAGCCAAAATGCAATTCATCATCTGGAATCGTTGGGGACAAAAAGTATTTGAAACCGGCAATCGTTTCCAGGGATGGGATGGAAAAGTGAAAGGTGCTGTACAGCCGATGGATGTGTATGCTTACACATTAAGTATTGAATTTTCGGATGGCACCAAAACAACTAAGAAAGGTGATATAACGTTGATAAGGTAGAAAATTTGGAAATATCTAAATATGCAAATTTGAAAATGAAGAGAATAATATACATACGGAGTTTCATTGTATTGCTCGTAGCTCACAGCTCATGGCTCGTAGCTTCTTCTCAGGATCTGCATTTCTCTCAATTTATGAATTCGCCATTACTTACCAATCCTGCGAACACCGGTTTTACACCTGATGGCGACTACAGGCTTGGGGTAAACTATCGCAATCAATGGGCTAGTATTACTGCATTTCCGTATAAAACAATGAGTGTTTTTGGTGATATGCAAACCATGCAGAATAGTGATAATACAGGCTGGTTGGGTTTGGGTGGAGTCATACTTCGGGATGTTGCCGGAACCGGTTCACTTACTTCTACCAAAATTTATGGATCGATCGCCTACCATCAGTTAGTGAATGCCGGAAGTTTGGTGAGCCTTGGTTTCAATTTGGGATGGGCTAATAAAAATATTAATACATCAAATCTTACTTTTCCAAGCCAGTGGAACGGAAAGTTTTTTGATATACGTAATACATCTGTTGCACCAAAGTTAGATGTCAATAATATCAACTACCTCGATATACAGGTGGGGGCTAATTATGCATACTTTCCTTCGGAAAGGGTTTATATCAACGCAGGTTTTTCTGCTATGCATGTCAACAAACCAAAAGAATCTTTTTTTGATACGCAGTCTGGAGTGGATAATCGTATTCCAGTCCGCTACACCGGATTTTTAAATGCCAGTCTTATGGTGAATGACAGGGTGATTGTCAATCCGAATATCTATGCTTCTTTGCAGGCAAAATCTTACGAAATAGTGGGAGGCCTGAATGCTCATTATAATTTATCAGGAGATGGTGAAAAAGTATTGATAGCCGGAGCTTATTACCGCTACAAAGATGCAGTGATACCTATGATTGGCCTGGGATTGAAAGATTATACGTTTACATTCTCGTATGATGCTACCATGTCAACATTAAAGACTTATAATAATGGCCGTGGCGCCCTTGAATTTTCCCTTATAAAACAGGGAGTGGTGGACAAATACAATGGTAACAGAAGGGAATCTATGTGTCCGTCGTTTAAAAGTTATTGATACTCTTTCCTTTTCTTCATTTCCCCGATTATTCCGATTTTTACAACACTATCGCTTGTAAAATTGAATCATGGACACAGTAGCTACACCTTCGCTTACAGCAGCGCATATCGAAAGTTTTAAAAAAATAGTGGGTGACCAATTTGTATTTGTTGACGAAGAGTCATTGAACAAATATGCCCACGATGAAACGGAGGACCTGCATTTCCCCCCAGAAGTAGTTATTAAACCAAAAACAGCTGAGGAAATCAGTGCTATACTTTTCATTTGCAATAAAGAAAAAATACCCGTTACCCCCCGTGGTGCGGGAACCGGATTAAGCGGTGGGGCATTGCCTCATTTGGGTGGTGTTTTGCTGTCAACAGAAAGAATGAATTCTATCCTGACAATCGATGAAAGAAATCTGCAGGTCACTACTGAGCCGGGCGTAATTACCGAAGTGTTGCAAAATGCTGTAAAAGAAAAAAAATTATTTTATCCTCCCGATCCCAGTAGTCGTGGCTCTTGTTTTATCGGTGGAAATATTGCAGAGAACAGTGGTGGCCCGAAGGCAGTAAAATATGGAGTGGTGAAAGATTATGTACTGAACCTTGAAGTAGTATTGCCATCAGGTGAAATAATATGGACGGGTGCTAATGTATTAAAAAACTCTACTGGGTATAATCTTACCCAATTAATAGTAGGCAGCGAAGGAACGCTGGGCATCGTAACTAAAATTGTGTTGCGCCTGATTCCGTTACCCGTATATGATGTGCTGATGCTGGTACCTTTTAAAAATCTGGAACAGGCTGGTGAAGCTGTCAGTGCTATCTTCAGAGCCGGGTTTGTGCCAAGTGCGATGGAACTGGTGGAGATTGATGCATTGAAAATTGTCAGCAAATTTGTTGAAAGTAATGCGGTGCCGGTTACGGATGATACTGCTGCACATCTTATTATCGAAGTGGATGGTAATAATATGGATGTACTGATGGGAGAGATGGAAGCTATTGGCAACCTGTTAACACAATATGAAATAGGAGAAATTTATTTTGCAGATGATGCTCAGCAGAAGGCTGAACTGTGGAAATTACGGAGAAGAGTAGCAGAAGCAGTTAAACTGATTGGCTACACGATAGAAGAAGATACGGTGGTGCCCAGGGCTGAGTTACCCGTTTTGATCCGTGGAGTAAAAGAATTGGGAAGGAAACATGATTTTGAAGTAGTGTGTTATGGGCATGCAGGCGATGGTAACCTGCATATCCGCATACGTAAGGCTGGAATTCCGAACAGTTATGAGAATGAGGAAATGAATACAATTTTGAGAGAATTATTTATCCTTGTAAAAAGTATTGGAGGTACCATCAGCGGGGAGCATGGTATTGGCCTAATACAAAAGCCCTATATGGATATTGTATTCCGGGATGCCAATCTCCGCCTGATGCGGGAAATAAAAAAAGCATTTGATCCAAATAATATATTAAACCCTGGAAAGATTTTTGATCTAACTACATAAATTACCCCATGATTATGAAAAAAATTATTTTATCAGTACTGTTATTCGTAGCAACATCTGCTTTCCTCCAGGCACAAGAGGAAGAGGAAAAAGAGAAACCTCCTTTTAAAGAAAACCTTTTTACCGGCGGTAGTGTATCGCTGGCTTTTTATAGCAATACATTTTTGATAGGTGCCAGCCCTGTATTGGGTTACAGCTTAACAAAGTGGGCAGATGCCGGTATTGTTGTCAACTACAATTATACCTCCTACAGAGATGTGAGTGTGTTTGATGACAGATTGCGCCAGACGGTTTACGGAGGCGGTGTATTTGCAAAACTATACCCGGTTCGTTTTCTTTTTGCCCAGGCTCAGCTGGAGCATAATTATATAAGACAAAAATACATTCCACCTACAGGCAGTGCTAGTTCCACAACCAAAACAGATGCTAATAGTTTTTTGGTGGGTGGTGGTTACACAACAGGCAGGCAGGGTAAAGGTGGTTCACCTTTTTATTACCTCGCCATATTGTTTGATGTATCTGGCGACAATAATTCGCCTTACACCGATGCATATGGCCGGACAATTCCTATTATAAGGGCAGGATTGCAGATACCATTATTCCAGGGCAAAGGACAACAGGATCGATAAATCTATTTAATATAAGCAACAAGCTCAGCAGGGTCAGCCAATACGATGATTCTTTTTTCTTTTTGTTCATATAGAAATTGCTCTTCTCTCATCTTTTGTATGTGCAGGATAAGATGATCATAAAAACCATCAGTATTGAGAAGGAATACAGGTTTTTCATGAATAGAAAGCTGGTTCCAGGTAACTATTTCAAATAATTCATCAAGAGTGCCAAAGCCTCCCGGAAGAATCAGTGCTGCGTCGCATAGATTGTACAATGTTTTTTTCCGCACATGCATATCATCAGAAACTATCAACTCAGTAATATGCTGATGCTGCACCTCCCATTCTAATAATAATTTGGGAATTATGCCGGTTACATTACCTCCATATTCCATTACACTGTCTGCTATAGTACCCATAATACCGGCACTGCCCCCACCATAAATAAGCCGGATATTATTTTCAGCCATCAATTTTCCTAATTGTGCTGCATGTGCAGTGTATAAAGGATTCGTACCCTTTTTTGAACCGCAGAAAACTGCAAGAGATTGTATTGCCATAGTTCCTGTTAAATTGCGCAAAGGGAAAGTAAATTTCTTTATCTTCAAAATTCGTTATTGCACATTATTTAATTGTTTTCAGGCTGTCCCGATAACTGTGTTTTGCCGAACTATCGGGATTTTGAAGCCTCGATTAACAGAAACCTGATTATATGTCACCAATCATTCTCTTTTCTTTCGTTATAGGATATTTTTTATTATTGCTTGGAGTAGCCTGGTTCACCTCCCGAAATTCCAACAACGAATCTTTTTTTATTGGTAACCGCAACAGTAACTGGATGCTGGTGGCTTTTGGAATGATTGGTACTTCTTTGTCAGGTGTTACATTCGTAAGTGTACCGGGTGGCGTTGGAACAGGTAACTTTTACTATTTCCAGATAGTGCTTGGATATTTATTGGGATACATGGTTATCGCTTTTGTGCTGTTGCCTTTGTTTTACCGGATGAACCTGACCAGCATATACACTTATCTTGAAAAAAGATTTGGTATCAATGCTCATAAAGCAGGGGCATTTTTCTTTATTCTTTCCCGTACAGTTGGTGCCACAGCCCGCCTTTATCTTGTTATTAGTATTCTTCAAGCATTTATTTTTAACAAGCTCGGCATCCCGTTTGAAATAACTGCATTGGTTATTTTGTTCCTGATATTATTGTACACTTTTGAGGGTGGGGTAAAAACAATTATTTATACAGACACCCTGCAAACGACCGGTATGCTGGTAGGTTTGGTGGTATGTATAATCGTTATTGTGAAAGCATTAGGCACTGACTTTGGCGGTGCCTGGACCATGATGGCAGATAAAGGATACACCCAAGTTTTTAACTGGGATGTGAATGATGGAAGATTTGCCCTCAAACATATTGTCGGCGGTATGTTTATAGCTATAGCCATGACAGGTCTGGATCAGGAGATGATGCAGAAAAATATCAGTGTAAGAACACTAAAAGACTCTCAGAAAAACATGATGACATTTACAGCTGTGCTGATGGTTGTAAATTTTCTTTTCCTGATATTGGGTGGTGTTCTTTACCTGTATGCCAGTTCAAAAGGAATTAGCGTTCCGCCGGATGATTTATTTCCGACTATTGCATTAAGCGATGCTTTTAGCGGAGCCATAGGCATTATTTTTATCATAGCTGTTATATCCGCCCTTTTTCCAAGTGTGGATGGGGCTATTACATCACTTACTTCATGTTTTTGTATTGATATACTTGGTATTAATAAAAAGGAAGGAACGGAGAAAGAAAAAAAACGGACACGGTTGAAAGTCCACTTCACATTCGCTATAGTCTTTTTCATCATGGTACTTATTTTCAAAGCTATCAATGACAAACTCATTATTGATTTCATTCTGAAGTTTGCAAGTATCACTTACGGTCCCTTGTTAGGTTTGTTTGCTTTTGGTATCCTGACAAAGAGAAAGCTGAATGAAAAACTTATCTGGACGGTTTGTATTATTGCACCATTGCTGGCATTGGGAATTGATATGCTGAGCAGCCCTGAATGGTATGATAAGAAATTGCATATGTCATTAGGCCTTCAATCTCTTTCTTCAAAAATCTTTAATGGCTATAAAATAGGCAATGAGCTGATCCTGATAAATGGCATTTTAACCTTTGTTGGATTATGGTTTATTTCCAGAAAATCTTCTACCACAAATACTCAACTACAGGCAGCATAGGAGATTTATCTTTGTGTAAATTTTTTTAATTGGACCTGATTCATCCATTGGCACAAACTTATGCGGAGCAATATTCTTCCCCCGAAGATGCTTTGCTGAAAGAAGTGAATGACTACACGATGCAAAATCACCCGGAGTCAGTAATGCTGAGTGGGCATCTGCAAGGCAAAGTGCTGGAAATGGTCAGCTGTATGATACAGCCACGAAGGATTTTGGAGATCGGAACTTTCACGGGTTACAGTGGTCTGTGCCTTGCAAAAGGACTCACAAATGACGGGCAACTGCACACCATAGAATTAAGAGAAGCAGATGCGGCAAAAGCTCAATCTTTTTTTACCCGTTCTGCTTTTTCAAATAAAATACTTTTACATACCGGAAATGCGTTAGATATAATACCCGGGTTAGCCGAAACCTGGGATTTGGTCTTTATAGATGCGGATAAACCTGCCTATATTGAATATTTTAACCTTGTTTTGCCACGGTTGCGGAAAAACGGTTTTATTTTAGCCGATAATATTTTTTTTCACGGTCAAGTGCTGGGAGAAGAAACGGAAATAGGACGTGACACCTCAACAGGGCGGGGGAAAAGTGTAAAAGGTATCCAGGCTTTCAATGAATTTATAAAAGAAAGAGATGACGTTGAAAAATGTGTATTAACCATCCGCGACGGACTTTTTCTTATTCGTAAACTATAACATTTAAACATGCTGAGCTTGAAAAATAATTTTATATTTTTTTTATTGCTGACCGGGGTTGCTTCCTATGCACAAAAACAGGAAGTGGTAAATAAATATATCAGTCAGTATAAGGACCTGGCCGTGTCTGAAATGAAAAGAACAGGTGTTCCCGCTGCCATCACGTTGGCACAGGGGATACACGAATCAGGCGCAGGAAATAGTAAGTTAGTATTGGAATCAAATAATCATTTTGGCATTAAATGCAAATCCAATTGGACAGGCGAATCGGTAAAGCATGATGATGATGCCAAAGGCGAATGCTTCCGTAAATATCTTCTGGCAGATGACTCCTATAAAGATCATTCTGATTTTTTAAAAAATGGTCAGCGGTATGCTTTTCTGTTTTCCATTGATCCAACAGATTACCAGGGTTGGGCCAACGGATTGAAGAATGCAGGTTATGCTACTAATCCCAAATATCCTCAGGTGCTGATCAAATTGATTCAAGATTATAATTTACAGGAGTATACTTTTATTGCGTTGGGGATATTGCCTGATAAAGATCCTGATTCGGGAATTGTAAGCGGGGAAAATGCGGAAAATGAGAAAGATGAAAAGAAGGATGGTGTGAATGATGAGCCAGTGGTAATGGAGGAAAAAAATAAACAGGTGGCTTATCCTCCCGGTGAATTCAAAATTAACGAAACAAAAGTGGTGTTTGTCACGAAAGAAACTTCTTTTCTCTCAGTTGCAAAGCAATACGATATTGATCTTTCAAAAATTTTTGAGTTTAATGAAATTAACCGGACAGAAGTATCCGATAAAGATCAATTGATTTTCCTGCAAAGAAAACGAAAGACCGGCAACAATGAATTTCATATTGTTAAGCAAGGAGAAACATTACATGATATTGCCCAGCAGCAGGCAATACGTCTTGAAAGTCTGAGAGAGTTAAACTGGCTGAAAGAGGAGGAGAAGCCAGCTATTGGCGAAACCCTGAGTCTTAGATCCAAATCACTGTCGATGCCTAAACTGGTGGTGAAAGAAAATTATTCACTTATTCCGGCTACCCAAAAAAAGGGTAGTAATTAAACAACTAACCGCTTATGTCACTCATAAAAGTGCATGACAAATCCTTTGAGACTTATCTTGCGGAAGAAAGTATACTGCAGCGGGTAAAAGAAATGGCTGCGGATATCAATAAAGATTATACAGGCAAGCGACCACTTTTTATAGCTATCCTGAATGGCTCATTTATGTTTGCATCCGACCTTTTCAAACAGCTTACAATAGAAGCAGAACTTTGTTTTATCAAACTGGCTTCGTATAAAGGCATGAAATCATCCGGTGCTGTTGTTACTTCCATTGGCCTTGAGGATGATCTATTTGATAAGGAAGTGATCATTGTGGAAGATATTGTTGATACAGGTAAAACATTACATAATTTCCTTCCCAAACTAATGCACCAGCAGCCTAAATCGCTAAAAATAGTGACCCTCTTGCATAAACCAGATGCTACGGAATATCCTTTGCAACTGGACTATGTGGGTTTCAAAATTCCCAATAAATTTGTGGTAGGGTACGGTCTTGATTATGATGGTCTTGGCCGAAATCTAAAGGAGATATACCAGTTAGTATAAAATCATTGCAGCTCTCCTGCTTTTTTTGTAATTTATCAGGCTAAAATACCCACTTGAAGGCCGCTTGTCATATTGTAATTTTTCTCTTATTATGTTCGTCCGCTTTTGCCCAGCAATTCTATGCCAGGGGTGAGGTAAAGGACGAATCGGGTAACATTTTGCAAAACGTCACCATCCTGCAACATAAAACAGGTTATGTTTTCAGAAGCGGTTCTTCCGGCACTTTCGGTATTGTGGCTAATCAGCAGATTGATACATTTAGTTTTTTACTCGACGGTTACCAGAAAGAAAAAATATTGGTGGATGCTGAAAAATACCTGAGTGTTAAAATGAAACGTCTCACTACTGCTGCTGCTAATTTGAGACGGGACAAGTTATCTTCCCAGACAAAAGACCTGGAAAAGGAAGAACAGAAGAGTTGGTTTACCGGCGATGAAACATATGCCAGCATACTCGAAAATCATTTTGTAAATGCAAAAAAATTTCCCAGTACGGGGATGTCCCTTAATGTAGACCGGGCTTCGTATAGTAATATCCGGCGTTTTCTAACATTAAAAGCCATGGTGCCGCCCGATGCAGTGCGGATTGAAGAGATGTTGAATTATTTTAACCTGGGCTATAATAAGCCTGCAGATAATCAACTTTTCGATATTAAAACAACACTAAGTTCTTGTCCGTGGAATACTGACAACCAGTTATTCTATATTAATTTTTCTTCTCAAAAATTAGATCTTGAAACACTGCCCCCGAGTCACCTTGTTTTTTTAATTGACGTTTCAGGCTCTATGGATATGCCTAACAGGCTGCCGTTACTAAAATCGGCATTTCGCCTTTTGGTAAATAATCTGCGGGATAAGGATTCTGTTGCCATTGTTGTGTATGGTGGGGTAACGGGTGTAATGCTTAACAGCACCAGCGGGGGAGAGAAAGAAAAAATAATAAAAACGATTGATGAACTGGAACCAGGTGGCTCTACACCCGGCGAATCAGGAATAAAATTAGCTTATAGCGTTGCCCGGAATCATTTCATAAAAGGAGGAAACAACAGGGTAATTTTGGCAACCGATGGAGATTTTAATGTGGGGTTAAAAACAGAAACTGAACTTGATGACTTGATATCGGCACAGCGGGAATCAGGCATTTACCTTACTTGCCTGGGAGTAGGAATGGGAAATTATAAAGATTCCAAAATTCAAACATTGGCCAATAAAGGCAATGGTAATTTTGCCTACCTGGATAACTTTAAAGAAGCGGAAAAGGTGTTGCTGCAAGAATTCACTCAGACTTTGTATTCCGTAGCAGATAATGTGTATATGAATGTCGACTTCAATCCCCAATATGTAAAAGAATACCGGTTAATTGGGTTTGATAACAAGGTAGGGGCATTGAGGGATTCTTTATCTATTATAGAAGGTGGTGAAATAGGCTCGGGCCATTCGATGATCGCCATGTTTGAAATAGTGCCCACAGAAATAAACAGAGGAGCGATTAAAGACAATTTTACTAATGGTAAATTTGCTGGTATTAAAATTAATTATCACCCGCCCAATAGCAAAAAGGAGTGCAATTTTGATCAAAGCTGCCACTTCGATTTTGTACCTTTTAATGAGTTGGATAAAAGCTACCAGTTTTCAGGTGCCGTAGCCATGTTTGGCTCACTGCTCCGGAATTCGCCTTTTGTAAAAAATATCGGATGGAATGAGATTATCAACCTGGCTGAAACCTCCTGTGGTAATGAAGATCTGCTGCAAAAAGAATTTATCGCATTAGTACAGCAGGCAAAGACGCTTTATCTAAAAGTGAAAAAGAAGAAAAAAGGTACAGCACAGTGGTAATCTTTCTTTACTAGGAAAACATATCCTTGATTTTATCAAAGAAATTTTTTTCATTTTTATCAGGATGCGGTTTAAAGTTTGGGGAGTGACTTATTTTTTCCAACATGGCCTTTTCTTCGCTGCTGAGATTTTGTGGAGTCCAGATATTTACCTGTATCAGCTGGTCGCCTTTTTCATAAGAATTTACTGCAGGAAAACCTTTCCCTTTTAGCCGGAATATTTTTCCACTTTGCGTGCCTGCCGGAATTTTAATTTTTGCTCTTCCGTCAATCGTTGGCACTTCTACCTGTATACCAAATACTGCATCAGTAAATGGAATGTGTAACTCATAAGCTACGTTCAAACCTTCCCGGTGGAGTTCCTTATGGGGTTCTTCTTCAATTAAAATAATCAGGTCGCCGGCCATGCCACCTCTTTCGCCAGCATTTCCTTTGCCGGTCACATTCATCTGCATTCCTTCCTGTACACCAGCTGGTATATCTATGCTTACTGTCTCCTCTCCATACACTCTTCCCTCGCCTTTGCAACTTCCACATTTTGCAGTTACTGTAGAGCCCTCACCATTACAGGTGGGGCAGGTCGTAACGGTTTGCATTTGCCCTAAAAAAGTGTTCTGCACTCTTCTTACTTGTCCGCTGCCACCACAAGCGTTGCAGGATTGCACACTCCCTTTATCTTTTGCACCACTGCCGCTACAGGTAGAACAAACTACATGCTTCTTTACTTTTATATTCTTAGTAACACCTTTTGCAATTTCTTCGTACGTTAATTTTAATTTTACACGGAGATTACTTCCTCTAACCCCACGGTTTCGTTGCTGACCACGACCACCTCTTTGGCCACCGCCAAAAAAGTTACCGAATAAATCATCGCCAAAAACATCACCAAACTGGCTGAAGATATCTTCCATATTCATTCCGCCGGTACCACTATGGCCACCACGGCCCTGACCGCTTACACCTGCATGTCCATAACGGTCGTATTGTGCTTTCCTATCAGCATCACTTAATATTTCATAGGCTTCGGCGGCTTCCTTAAATTTTTCTTCAGCTGATTTATCACCCGGATTGCGGTCGGGGTGGTATTGCATGGCCACTTTGCGGTATGCTTTTTTAATTTCATCTGATGATGAACCTTTCGAAACCCCCAATATTTCGTAGTAATCTCTTTTACTCATAGTATGCTGATGTGACAATGTGCTGATATGCTAATTATTAAATTATTTTCCTATCACCACTTTTGCATGACGGATGATCTTATCATTCATATAGTATCCCTTCATTACTTCATCTACAATTTTGCCTTTTAAGGCGTCGGAAGGAGCAGGGATTTCAGTAACGGCTTCATGAAGGTCAGAATTAAACTCCTGGCCCAGGGTTTCCATTGGTTTTACACCTTTTGACTGTAAAGTATTGCGAAGCTTATTAAAAACAAGTAGTACACCCTCTTTAATTGCTGTAGTATCATCACTGGCTTCCAATTGTTTTTGTGCCCTGTCACAATCATCCAGCACACTCAGCATATCGGTAATGACATCACGACCGGCAGTTTGCATTAATTCTATTCTTTCTTTGGCATTGCGACGTTTGTAATTCTCAAACTCAGCCACTTTTCTCAGGTATTTATCTTTTGACTCTTCCAGTTCAGCCTTCAATTCTTCCATGGCTGATTCTTCCGCTACCGGTTCATTAAGGTGAGTACTACCACTTTGATTTTCATCAGTATTAATGTCAATTCCGCCGCTATTCTCAATTTCATTACCTTCTTGTTTTTTCATTTCTTTTTCTCCCATTTTTTATAAATTGACTGCAAAGGTAAGGGTGTCAAGAATATTGCCAACAGAGGTTTTGAAGACAAAATGACCTGTTTACAGTTGCCGGGCAAAATTACAAGTGACAATAAGGACCCTTACTGTACTTGTGTTTTTACAGGCATTGAAAAGGCGTAAACCTAAAACGGTAACCTGAAACTTTCTTTCCTGTACCTTAGAGCTTTTATGAACAAAGTTTACCTTAAAAGAAAGATCACACCCCGGGTTGTCAACGGGCATCCCTGGATATTTAATAATGAAGTAGATAACATAGATGGTGATGCCTCAGGGGGTGACATTGTTGAAGTGTTTACTTACGACAAAAAATATATCGGCAAGGGATATATTAATCCGAAATCTCAAATACTGGTTCGTTTGCTGACAAGGAATAAGACGGAGGAAATCAATGAGCATTTTTTCTTTAACCAGATATCCAAATGCTGGGCGTACAGAAAAAAAATAGGGTATACTGAAAATTGCCGTCTTGTTTTTGGCGAGGCGGATTCTTTGCCACAATTAATTATTGATAAATTCAACAATTACTTTGTTATTCAAACACTGGCTCTCGGCATTGATGTATGGAAGCCCGCCATAGTAAAAGCATTGAATGAAATCTTTCAGCCCAAAGGAATCTATGAAAGAAATGATGTACCTGTGAGAGTATTGGAAGGTTTGCCCCAGCAAAAAGGTTTTTTATCTGCACCATTTGATACAAAAATTATCATCAACGAAAACGGCCTGAAATTTTATGTGGATATAGAGAATGGGCAAAAGACAGGTTATTTTTTAGATCAGCAGGATAACCGAAAGGCCATTCAACATATTGTAAAAGGAGCTGATGTACTGGGAGCATTTACTTATACCGGCACTTTTGAAATTCATGCTGCTTGTTACGGCGCAAAGTCTGTATTGGGTCTTGACATTTCGGCAAATGCAGTTCAACAAGCCAATAGCAATGCTACGCTTAATGGTGTACAGGATATTTGCCGCTTTGAAACAGCCAATGCCTTTGATGTCCTGAAGCAATGGGGCAAAGAAGGAAAGCAATATGATGTAGTAATGCTGGATCCACCCGCCTTTACCAAAAGCAGGGAAACGATTCAAAAAGCAATCACTGGTTACAAAGAAATTAATTTGCGTGGAATCAAATTAGTCAAGCCCGGGGGGTTTTTAGTTACCTCTTCCTGTACCAGTCTTGTAAACACTGAACTGTTTCAACAAACAATCGATATGGCTGCTAAAGATGCCCGGAGAAAAATAAGACAAGTAACATTTCAAACACAATCCGGTGATCATCCTGTTATCCGCGGAATGGATAATACGCAATATCTGAAATTCCTGATTATACAGGTGGAGTAATAGAAAAATTAAAAAGAAGAGAAAAATTATTTAGTAACCTGGAACTTTCCGGACTCAATAACTTTTCCGGTTACATCAAGCAGGTGATACATATAAAGCCCACGATTAAAATCTGTCAGGTTAACAATAGTTTTTTGCGGAGCATTTGTAATCTCCTGCATTTTCTTACCAAGGAAACTATAAATCTGGACAGACATTCCTTTTACGTATCCTTTCTGTAAGTCAAAATTGATAAAACTGGTAGCGGGATTTGGATACAATTTTATTATTCTTTCGGTAGGTTCCGATACAGGGGACGTCCTGGCAGACTGGCCCTGCGATTGAATGGCAATCAACAGAATAAAGGATAATATGGATACAATTCGTCTCAACGAAACAAATTTACTTTTATTATTCGAAAAATAGGCCGAATTTTTTAATTGTGCAACGTAAAACTACGCTAATTTATAATTTATTATAAATCATCCAGTTGAGAAGGGTATTCAAGTGGATTTTAACGAAAGCTTATTTCAAACCTTTCAAAATCTCCTGGATTGCATCAAATTTTGGCACTTCTCCGGCATTATCGAGTACTTCAGTATACCGGACAATCCCTTCTTTATCAATCACAAAAGCGGAACGTTTAGAAACGCCTTTCATGTTATAACCAAACATTTCATAGATAGAATCATAGGACCGGGAAACATCCTTATTGAAATCGCTGAGCAAAGTGAAATTGAGTTGTTGCTCTGCTTTATATTTTGCCAGTGTGTGTAACGCATCCACCGATATGCCGAATACTTTAGCATTAGCATTATTATATTCATTGATATTATCTCTGACATGACAAAGTTCTTGTGTACAGGTTGAGGTAAAAGCCAGTGGAAAGAAAAGCAATAAAACATTATGTCCTTTTAATTCAGAAAGTGTTACTTGTTTCTTTTCACTGTCATATAAAGTAAATTCCGGAGCTGCTTGTCCAATTTCAATACTCATGAAGGTAAAATTTTTGAAGAGAGAGAATTAATGTTTGTTGTTTACGTTGAAGCCAACAAATAAATTTACAATAGGTTGTATAACGAGTTAGGATTTATGAATTTTGTTTTTATCTTCAACAGGCACCATGCAAATGATAGATAGGGAAGAGACAAAATTATTATATCAATCCTTTTTGGTCACTTCCTGTTAAAACTTTGGACACAGAAGATATCCTTCATTGCCTTTAATAAAGCCGATATAGGAAATGGATAATTCTACTCCCCCCCGGCCGTAGCTGGATGGTTTAAGTTTAGAAATATTAGCATCGTAACTCAGCGAAATGGAGAAGGGAGTATAATCTAATTTAACTACCGGAATAAAGGCATCATTCCATCTTAACAACCCTCCTGCATGAATAGTATAAGCAGGATTATCAGGGTCTCCGCCTAATTTGAGACCATACATGGCACCGGCAACTGTTTCTGAAAAACCACCCTGCAGGGATTGATCTGCCTGGATGGTCAGGTAAGCATATTCAGAAACGCCAAGTTTTAATCCACCGGAGAACACCCATTTGGTTTGCAATGGATTATTTGTATTCTGGTTAAATGAATTATTAGGTCTGTTGAAATGATGATAGGCGGCACCAATAAAATAATTGTTGTTTGGATTATAGCCCATGTTGGAATTATAACTCATGCCAACACTACCATCCAGGTAATTAAATTGAGTGTTAGAAAAATTTTCACCTATCCCACCATTATCATATTGACTGTTGGTGGTAACCTTTGAAGGGTCAAATCTCCTTTGCACCCAGCCACCCATAAAGCCAAGGGATAAATAACGATTACGGTCTGCACTAAGGGATTTATGATAATTCAATGCGGGTAAAACATGAGTAGAGGTCCAACCAATGGTTCCAGCCCTATCATACAATACTTGCAGACCTGTGGTAAAAAAATCATCACCTTTGCCTATAGGCATTTTGTATTCAGCATTGATGGACCCGGTTCTATAAGCAGTGGTTACACTGTTCCACTGGTCCCTGTAAACAGCCTGCACTCGCACATCTCCCGTAAAAATGCCGGCCAGTGAAGGATTTCGCCATAAGGGTGCTTCAAAGAACTGGGAAAAATGAATATCCTGTGAAGAAACCGTAAGCCAGGAACTTTGAGCTACGAGTAGCAAAATAATAATTGATATGTTTTTTATATGTTTCATTTTTTATAATATCAATGCAATGTTTCCATTGAGTTTGATTACATCACCATTATCGCAAAATATTTCAGCCTGGTACACATATACATCAGCATGTGGTTTTTTACCTTTATAGGTTCCATCCCAACCAGCATTTGCATCATTAATAGGAAAATCTCTTTTCTCAAAAACCACTTCCCCCCAGCGGTTGAATATCCGAAGCAGTCTTACTCTATCCAGTCCTTTGCCTCTTGGGTAAAAAACATCATTACTGCCGTCATTATTGGGTGAAAAAGTATTGGGAATAAAAATGTTTGCATTTTTACAAATCACAATCACATTTATAGATCCAATGTTGCTGCAACCGTTAGTATCCGTAAAATATACCTGGTAGAAAGTATTAAATTTTGGCCCTGCAATCGGTGTGGGGCAATTAGTACAGCTAAGACCGATAGCCGGCGACCATAACCAGCTTATCGTATTAGGTGAATACGTAGCCGGAATTTGAACCGGAAAGCCATTTTGTATTGTCATTTGCCCCGGCATAGTTACCACCGGCAATGGATTAACATACACCGTTTGCCTGGTTGTGTCTTTGCATCCTGTACTGTTTGTGGCAACAGTTGTTATACTAAAAGTTCCCGCAGTTACATATTTTTGTGGTGGTGGATTTTGTTGTGTAGACGTACTTCCATTTGGAAAATTCCATTGCCAGGTAACTATTGATGTGTCAGGTTGAAGAAAGAGACCTGAATGAAGTAAAGATGAGTTGACACAAACAACAGAATCTCCACCAATATCAATCAGCGGTCGTTGCACTATTCTTATAAGATTGTTTCTGATAGAGGTATCCCGGCAACCTAGTTGAGTTTGCACGGCAAGTTGTACAGTATAATTACCCGGTGATGTGTAGAGATGGGAAGGGTTTTGCAAAGTAGAAGTTCCACCATCGCCAAAATCCCAGTAATAACTTATGATAGGGTCATTAAATGTAGAAGAGTCAGAAAAATTCACCGTTCCGGCATCGCAAAACACCTTATTGTCTAATCCGAACTTTGCTTTGGCCCCTGTTACTTTGAATGTGTCTATACCCTGAAGCAAAACCAAACAACCCACAGTATATTGTAAAATCACTTTTGGAAGATAGTTTCCAAAGGAAGTGTATATGTGACTGATAGTTGGTGAGGGTGTAACCACTGTATTGCCATCCCCAAAATCCCAAAAATAAGTTGGAGGCGGCCCTGTCGTTGTTACAATGAAATTTGCAATTAATGGACTGCATCCGACAAGCGGAGCGTAGCTTATTCCTGAACCTGTAGTATCATATACCCTTATTATTTTGATAATTGAATCCAGGCATCCACCCGGGCTCGTGATGATCAATTTTACAGGGTAAGTTCCTGGTGTATTATAATAATGCACCGGATTATTATTGGTGGATGATCCTTCCCCCGGGCCAAAATCCCACTGAACGGATCTGTAAAAAGTAGAAGTATTGGTAAACCTTACTTCGAAAGGTGTACATGCACTTATGGAATCATTTACCGTAAAAGCAGCTACTGGTTTGGCAACCCGGATATAATTGGTTTTTGTAATAGAATCTGCACATCCGAAAGCATCCTGTATTCTAAGTTTAACAGTATACAATCCAGTTGCTGAATAACTATAAGTGGGTGAAGTAATAGATGATGTTCCACCATCACCAAAGTTCCATTGACTGGTAAACCCAGCCGGTACAGACGTATTGGTAAAAGTCACCGTGGCACCTGGACAACTTAAAGTGTCTGCCGTTATAAAATTGGGAACTGGATCTGTTGTTGTTACAATATTGGCCCTGGTAATAGTGTCAGTACATCCGAACGCATCTGTTACGATAAGTGTAACAGAAAAAGTTCCGGTAATATTATAGGTATGCTGGAATGGAGGACCATTAAAATTCTGAATAGCCCCGTCACCAAAATTCCATTTCCAGGCCACAATTGAATTTACTCCATCAGTGGTGGAGAGATCGTTGAATGTTGTGGTCAGGCCGGTGCAACCTGCCACATTAGTTGCAGAAAAATTTGATAAAGGGCCATTGATACGGATATAATTATTTTTTGTAATAGTTTTTGTACATCCATTCAAATCAGTAACAGTAAGGCTCACTGTATAGTTTCCCGAGGAAGTATAGGTATGCGATTGGCTGGCAGAGGGACCGCTTACCGTGACACCATCACCAAAATCCCATGAATAGCTGACTATATTAATTGGATTTACATTAGTAGCAGTATATATGATAATCCCAGGTTTACAAGCTACCGTACGGTCAGCAATAAAATCAGGAAGTTCATTAATTGTTTTAATGGTCCTTGTAGTTGTATCTGCACACCCACCATTGGTAACAATGAGTCTTACCACATAAGTTCCCAGTGCCGGGAAAATATGTGCGGGATTTTGTACAGTTGAAACAGGAGAGCCATCTCCAAAATTCCAATCCCATGTTAATGGACCAATAGACTGGTCTGTAAAAGTGAATCGTAAGCGGTTATTGCAATCAGGTACGGGAGTAAATTTGGCAATGGGAGGTAATATATGTGTATAATTAATTTTGGTAAGACTATCAGAGCAGCCATTATTGGTGGCGATTAATTTTACTGTGAAATAACCTGTATCATTATAATTATAAACCGGATTCTGAACGATGGAAGTACCGCCATCTCCAAAATCCCATAACCATTGATCGGCAGGAACAGATAAATCGGTAAAAGTAACAGGTTGACGACCACAGACGGGAATGGGTACTGCAGTAAAATTAACGACAGGCCTCGAGCCTACTCTTACGGCAGTAGGAATAATAAGGGTATCTGTGCAGCCAGTACTTGTAGTTATGATCAGCCGTACTGTATAGGTTCCCTGTGCGACGTATGTATAAGTAGGGTTTGCCAATGTAGAAGTTCCGCCGTCCCCAAAATCCCATTGATACGATGTTACAGCATCAATCGAGTTAATAACAGGTACGGGGGAGATCGTATAAGGAATGCAACCACGAACAGGAAAAAGTGGAACGCTGATGGTAGCCCGTTGCACCTTGATATAATTTGGTTTAACAATCGTATCGGTACACCCAAACCCGTTGGTCGCAATTAGCGTTACGGTAAAATTTCCATACGCATTATAGGTATGCGAAGGGTTTTGTAAAGAGGAAGTACCCCCATCACCAAAATTCCACAGCCAGCCGACGGCACCCCCGGTAGATAGGTCCTGAAAATTTACTGTCAGTGGTGGTGAACATTTCATTGTTACAGGAGCAGAAAAATCTGCCACGGGTCGGGGGTTTACAGTAATATTTCTGGAAACAGAATCAATACAGGATGAATAAGTGTTGTATAACCTAACGGTGTAGACACCCGGAGTACTATAAATATGTGTTGCATTAATACTATTTGCCGTTCCACCATCGCCAAAAGTCCAGCTGGAACTGATGGGAACTGGTGACGAAGTGTTAGTAAAGGCCGCTGTTGCATTGATACAAACTGCTGGCGGCGAATTAAATGAAGTAGTGAATGCGCCAATAATTATTGGATTACTGCGAACAGTATCCATACAACCGGCAGTACTGGTGGTAACTAATGTAGCAATAAAAGTACCGTTAGTTAGATAAGTATGGACGGGGTTTATAGCCGTTGAAAAAACACCATCTCCAAAGTCCCAAAAATAACTAAGGGTGGGTGGTCCGGTCGAGTTATTGGTAAATGCAATATCTGCCGGGGCTTTACACACTGTTGCCTGAGAATTAGTAAATAAAGCTTTTACACCATTCGTAACATTTATATAATTAGTACGGCTTACTGTTTTGGTGCACCCTTTGTCATTTGTTACACGTAATGTTACTGTAAAAACGCCACTTGCATTATATATGGCTAGTGGGTTTTGAAGAGCAGATGTATTTCCATTTCCAAAATCCCATAACCAGGAAACATTCGTATTACCTGCTCCGGCTGTTGAGAAATCGGAGAATTGAACCCGCAAAGGGAAACAGCCGCTTAAAGGGGTGCCAGAAAAATTTACCGTGGGAGGTTCATATACTGTGATATATTGAGTTCGGGTTAATGTACTTGAGCCATTATTATTGCTGGCAAGCAGAGTAACTGTATAAGTGCCGGGAGTAAAGTAGGAAGCTGTGGGGTTTTGAAGCACCGAAGTATTGCCATTTCCCAAATTCCAGTTCCAGTTCGTGGTGCCACCAGTGGATTGATCCTGGAAAGAAACGATAAGCGGTGAACAGCCCGATAGGGGAGAGCCAGTAAAATTAGCTACGGGAATTTGCGCTGAACCCGTAAAACCGTAAATTATAAATACGTTTAGGAGGCATATTCTGGTAAGGTTATAGTAATGGTTGACTTTCAATAGGAAAAGGTTTGCTTTTTCATATCCTAAAACGCTGATTAGTAATCAAAAATTATTCCGAAAGAATATTTTTTTATCTACTACTACTTCTTCTTTGATATTTTAGTTGTCCTGGAGGCAAAAAAATAAATATGCCTCTGCTTTCAGACAGAGCTATAGAAATTATGTTTAAAGGAAAGGGAACGAATCTGCCGTAAATTTAGTGAAGAAAAAGGATAAATGACTTATAGTTTATCCAATCTCATAGTTTTTGTTTCGGCACCAACTGTTTGGGTAGCTTCTACATATGTCCAGCTGTTCCGGTCTATATGCCAGTTGCCGTTGATAAGATTTAAAGGATAGGAAGGGGCCATAAAATTGGCCGAAGTAGAGTAAGTAGCAGCATTGGCATCCCAGGTCCCGGTTTTTTCTACAGTGCCATTATTAATAGCATCTACCGTTTTATTACTGTAATACTGGAATTTGTAAGAGGCAAAATCAGCAGCTATATTGCTGCCATTGAGGGTAAAACTGGTAACCTTCCATTGGCCATCAGTCATTGCTTTTATCACAAGATCTTCTTGTATTGCTTGTACTGCCTTTTTGCAGCTTGCGAGGGACACAATTAAAAAGAAAATAGCGATTTTTTTCATAGTGCGATTTAAACGAACACAAAATAGGCTTTTTATGCCATTCTTACCAATTGATAAGCTACGGAATCCCCGTTAAATTAGATTGCTGTGGCGATAATCAGCGTTTTTCAGTGGGATTTTAGGCTTAATTTCATACTCTAACCACTATTAATGAAGAGAAAAATTTGCATAGTTTTCTTTATCCTTTTCATATGCCTGATAAATAATGCTCAAAAGCCGGACCAACTTCTCAATAAATGGTCGGAAAAATCACCTATTGAAAAAGCCTACCTGCATCTGGACCGGGATAATTATATCGCAGGTGAAACAGCCTGGTTTAAAGCTTATTTGTACTCCGATTATCAACCGGGTACTATCAGCACCAGTTTATATACAGAGTTGGTAAATGATACCGGGAGAGTGATATGCCGTACCATCCTGCCGGTATTA
>JBKJLR010000073.1:0-4535 GCA_046596865.1 Chitinophagaceae bacterium | reverse complement strand
CGTGGTACTTTACAACAAGCCACCAGAAACCAACTTTAAAAACCAAAAATCTGGTACTCATGAAAACCAAACATTTTACCCCGATGGGTTCCCTGCATCCCATCCTTTTTTTTGCAGCTTTGTATGTGGTGGCACTATTATTCGCCATTTTTATTTGTTCTTCTATTTTCTATAGTTGTAATGCCCGGCCTGCCAGCTTAAGCAGTGAAAAAATTATTCCTGCGGAAAAGCAAGTGATACAGGTTGAAACGGTGGCTTTGCGCTAATCAATCAAGTTGGGGTTCTATTTTCCTCAACGTATGGAAGGTGGCCTTTCAATATCTTAACGGTTGCCGGCTTATTTTTTTGCAAATGGGATTTGCGAAGAGTATCTTCGCCGCTCCAAAGGAGCCCCTTTGGCACACATTTTTAAGCCATGCAAACTGCTAAAATCTTCTCCGGAACCGGCTCACAGCAATTGGCCGAAGCCATCTGTTTAAGATATGGTACTAAATTGGGAAAAGTCAATATCCAGCGATTCAGCGATGGTGAGATCAGCCCTATTTTTCTTGAAAGTGTGAGGGGAGACTATATCTTCCTTATACAAAGCACTTTTTCTCCGGCTGAAAACCTGATGGAACTGCTTTTAATGATTGATGCAGCCAGAAGAGCTTCAGCTTATAAAGTAATAGCCGTGCTTCCTTATTATGGTTATGCCCGGCAAGACCGGAAAGATCGCCCAAGAGTAGCCATAGGGAGCAAGTTGGTAGCCAATATGTTGGTGGCTGCCGGGGCAGACAGGGTGATTACAATGGACCTGCATGCTCCCCAGATTCAGGGTTATTTTGATATACCCGTTGATCATCTCGACAGCCATGCAGTTTTTATCCCTTACATCGAAAATCTGAGGCTGGAAAACCTTACCTTTGCTGCCCCCGACGTAGGAGCAACCAATCGAATCAGGGAAATAGCCAGTTATTTTAATGCTGAAATGGTAATCTGTGATAAGCACAGAAAACGGGCCAATGAGATTGCCAGTATGGTAGTGATAGGGGATGTGACGGACAGGGATGTAGTAATTATTGACGACATCTGTGATACGGGTGGCACACTGGCAAAAAGTGCAGGTCTTTTAAAAGAAAAAGGGGCAAGAAGTGTGAGGGCTTTGATCACACACCCGGTATTGAGCGGAAAAGCATACGAGAATATTGAAAACAGTGTACTGGAAGAATTGATAGTGTGTGATACGATACCGTTGAAAAAAGAGAGCTCAAAGATTAAAGTGATGAGTGTAGCGGAACTCTTCGCAGTGGCCATTCGAAATGCTTATGAGAATAAAAGTATAACAAGTCTTTTTATTCATTCGCAGAGAAGAGATAAGTAAGACCCCTGTCCCCTAAAGGGAGACTTAGGTCTAGCAGTCTTTTCAAATAGCTTGGTTCAATAAAGAAGTAAATTATTATTTAACAATAAAAACCCTCTCCTGATTTGAGAGATTCATCACTCCCTTTTAGGGGTTGGGGGTAAAAACAAAAACAAAATGAAATCAATTACAATCGAAGGTCAACTGAGGACCGGATTCGGGAAAACAGCCACCCGGCAACTCCGCTCTCAGGAACTGGTGCCCGGTGTAATTTATGGCGGCTCACAGGAGATTAACTTCCATGCCCCTGCTGCAGCTTTCAAAAAATTCGTCTATACACCAAGTTTCCAGGTAGCAGAAGTAGTTTTGGATGGTAAAACTTATAAAACCATTCTTAAGGATTTACAGTTTGACAAAGTGGATGACAAATTAATTCACATTGACCTGTTAGAACTGGTAGAAGATAAAAAAGTGATTGCTGAAATTCCACTGAAATTTACCGGAGTGTCAAAAGGAGTAAAAGACGGTGGTAAGCTCATTGTTAAAATCAAATCACTAAAAGTAAAGACGTATCCAAAATACCTGAAGGAGCAAATTGAGGTTAGTATTAATGATTTGGAACTGAATGGTAATATCAGGGTAGAGGATGTAAAAATTGATCATTACGAAATCCTCAATTCCCCCCGTATTCCTATTGCTTCCGTAGTGTTGACAAGACAATTGAAACAGGATGAAGCTGCTGCTCCGGTTGCGGGTGCTGCTCCTGCAGCTGCTGCTCCGGCTGCTGGCGCTGCTGCTCCGGCTGCTGCCCCGGCCAAAGCTGCAAAAGGAAAGAAGTAATTTATCTGTAAGAATATTAAAACCCGTTTCGCTATCCTGAACTCTGAGCTTGTCGAAGAGTCAAAGGAGCAGGACGGGTTTTTTATTGACTTAATCCGATATTTGGCTTCCTAAAAATTAGTATGAAATTTTTGATAGTTGGTTTGGGAAATGTTGGCAATGAGTATAGTCATACAAGGCATAATATCGGCTTTGATGTGGTAAATGCATTTATTCAAAAGCATGCTGGTGATTTTCGGGTTGACAGGCTGGCTTATGTCGCCGATATAAAATTGAAGGGTAAAGCTCTTGTTTGTATTTGCCCTACCACCTTTATGAACCTGAGCGGAAAGGCGGTTAAATACTGGATGGATAAAGAAAAAATATCGGCAGAAAATATATTGGTTGTGGTGGATGATCTGGCATTACCATTAAGCAAACTGCGGTTGCGGCCAACAGGAAGCGATGCCGGACATAATGGTTTAAAGAGTCTTCAGGAAATACTGGGTACAACCAACTATCCAAAATTACGTTTTGGTATAGGAAATGAGTATCCCAAGGGTCATCAGTCAGATTTTGTATTGGGAAAATGGAACAAAGAAGAAGAACCTCTGGTAAAATTTAAAATAGAAAAATCGGTAGAAGTAATTGAAACCTTTGCCCTCCAAGGCATTACAACAGCCATGAACCAGGTAAATAATCAGGACTTTTCGCTATGAGAAATGAGATTGATTACTTACTTTAGCAGCCCGACCTTATTTTTTTAAAATCCAATTGACATATTGAGGCCTGAATATATGGGATGAACAGTCCTTTCATGTATCCGATGTATTTATTAAAAACACTACCTGTTTATGAAAATTTTCTGTGTTGGCCGTAATTATGCAGCACATGCTGAAGAATTAGGTAATGAAGTTCCCGATGAACCGGTGATCTTTATGAAGCCTAAAAGCGCCTTGTTGCAACCGCATACGCCGTTTTATTATCCGGAGTTTACTAACGAGTTACATTATGAATGTGAGCTGGTATTACGTATCTGTAAAAATGGAAAATATATACAAGATAAATTTGCCGGTAAATATTATGATGCTATAACTGCAGGCATAGATTTTACAGCGAGAGATATACAAAATGAATTAAAGGCAAAAGGATTGCCCTGGGAGAAAGCCAAAGCATGGGATAACTCAGCAGTGATCGGAAAATGGATTCCCTTTACAAATATTAGGAACAAGAAAGATATCAATTTTTGTATGTATAAAAATAAAGAATTGGTTCAGCAGAGTAATTCATCCCAGATGATTCACAGTTTTGATAAGATTGTAGCCTACATTTCTAATTTTTTTTCTGTCAATATCGGTGATATAATTTTTACCGGTACACCGGCAGGTGTTGGTGAAGCGGTGGTGGGAGATGAACTGGAAGCCTTTATTGAAGATGACAGCATGTTTACACTGGAGGTAAAATAGAATTTGATAGACGGGTAACGCCGTCAGATAAAGCAAAACTAACTGCTCCTAAGACAGTCCTTCGTAAAAAGCGGAGGGCTTTTCTTTTTAAGGGCCACCCTTTCCCGTAAATTTGTTGCTTATACTATTTGCTGTAAATGATTGATACCAATATATTACTAAGGGCCTATAGTTTAATGAGTCAGGTGAAAGTAATGGCTGAAACTTATGAAGCCAACCGTTCTGTTTGTAAATATGTTCATTCTACTTCCAGGGGTCATGAAGCTATTCAATTAGCCACCTCTTTTCAATTACAGCCACAGGATTTTGTAAGTCCTTACTACCGGGATGAAAGTTTGATACTTGGGTTAGGCTTTACTCCTTATGAGCAAATGCTTCAATTGCTTGCCAAAGGCGATGATATTTTTACTGGTGGCCGTGAATATTATTCCCATCCAAATTATAAGGGTGATGATAAGCCAACGATTATTCACCAGAGCAGCGCAACAGGTATGCAGGCTATACCAACTACAGGAATTGCGCAGGGGATAAAATACAAAGCCTCCCTGCCCTCCAAAGGATGGTTCCCAGCTTCATCAAGCTTTGAAGATTCTTTCAATCTTTCGGAATCTAAAGCCCCTCCTTCGGAGGGCAGGGAGGCCATTGTCATTTGTTCATTAGGCGATGCAAGTATAACAGAAGGAGAAGTGAGTGAAGCCTTTCAGTTTGCCGTTTTGAAACAATTGCCCATTATTTATTTGGTGCAGGATAATAATTGGGGCATCAGTGTAACAGCTGAAGAAGCAAGGGCAGAATGCTTTTGAATTTGCTGCCGGTTTTAAAGGAATGAACCGGGTGCAGGTGGATGGCAGTGATTTTGAAGCATCTTATTTAGTGATGAAAGATGTGTGTGAATTTGTGCGCAGGGA
>JBKJLR010000290.1:0-4476 GCA_046596865.1 Chitinophagaceae bacterium | reverse complement strand
CTTTCATTCGCAGGTGATTACGGCATGGCATCAGCTTACGCAACAAAAAGTTTTGATACTTTATCAGCCGGTGCCATCAGTATCATTGCTGATACCATAAACAAACTGAAAAATATTCAGTACGTACCGGCAAAAAATTCCATTATCAGTAATGCGTCTCATTACCGTGTAATCATGATAAATGAATCGCATGCCAAACCGGTGCATAGGGCTTTTACCTATAGCCTGCTGGAAGATTTGTATAAGGAAGGCTACCGTTATCTCGCTATGGAAGCATTTAATAATTATTCCAATAAATGTCTTGACTCATTGAATGTTTTTACGGGTTACTATACGTTTGAACCTGTGGCAGGAGAGTTGGTAAGAAAAGCCCTCCAGTTAGGGTATAAACTTTTATCTTACGAAGACACCCTGGCATTTAAACACAGCATTTCACAACGGGATTCTGTGCAGGCAGAAAATATTTATGCAGTTATTAAAAAAGACCCGGCGGCAAAAATATTAGTTCATGCCGGCTATAGCCATATTTCCGAAGAAAAGATTGGAGATTACATGCCGATGGCAATGTGGTTCAAAAAGTTGAGCGGTTTAGATCCATTCACTGTTGACCAGACAGGGATGACAGAAGGCAGTGAATTTGAATACGGAAGAATGGTTTATCAATACTTCAATGCCAGGTTTAACATTAGCGCATCTTCAATTATTTACCAGAACAAGCGGCCTTTTAATTTCCTGGAGGAAAAAGGATATGATGTAATAGTGATGCATCCGGCTACTACCTACCAGCATAACCGGCCCACATGGCTTTCGCTGAACGGTGAAAGAAAGGCGACGCTGATACAGCCAACAGAAAAAATGTTATTCTTTGTTCAGGCATATTATCAAAATGAATATAATGCTGACCTGCTAAATTTTCTTGTACCCGCTGACCAAACCTATATCATCAACCGGGAAGGGTATTATTGTTTATACCTGCAGAAAGGAAAGTATCAAATTGTATTGAGGGATGTTTCTTATAAGATACTTTCTTCTAAAGAAATAGAAGTACAATAGTTTTTATTTTTTTTCTTCGTGAAATTTTATCTCATATTTTTCCAATTCAGCAAGCACCGGTTCATAAATTTCTTTAGCCGTGGGAATATGCAAACCAGTGAGTTTTATTTTACCATTTAATATATGCCTGGCAGCAATGCCTAATGGTAAGCCAACCGTTTTTGCCATCGCCGTTCTTAAATTATTCTCGCCTTTAACCACCAACGAACTCCTGACTAGTGACTCCTGACTCCCGACTCTGTATTCTATCTCATGCAGCATAACAACCATGTCTTTATCGTAAGGCCGTAAGGCAAGTTTTTTCTCTACAGCAAATTGCAAAATATCTGCAGGGCTGCAAAAGCCTTTATTTACGATAGTATCCTGGTCATCTAATCCTAAAAAGAAAAGTTGTTTCAATGTAAGATTTGCTTCATGCATTTTATGAGCCAGGAAAGCAGCCGCCTTGCTCTTTATATCATCAATTTCTACCTCTTCAATATTTCCTTTATCATCAGCAGACATAAAAGATTCCGGCATTTCAGCACCTTCTATATGGGCTTCGTTCTCTGCTTCTACCAGTTTCATAAGATTTTCCATCATGCTTCTTGTTTCAGCAAATCTTTCCGTCAGTTTCTCATTTAACCATTCGCTAAATCCATTTTTATCCATATGCTCTTTAAAAGCTTGTTGTAATGTTTTGCCGTTGGTTTCATACTGCGGAGTTTCATCTATTAGTTTCAGGTCAATGATGTTCTTCCAGCCGTACATAAAATCAGGATGACGTAGTGTGGTGCGGATGAATGTAGGTGCATCTTCCAGTCCATACAACGTAGTATAGCTAAGCGAATCCCTGTTGGGATACCAGCTTAATAAGCCGATGCCGGGAATCTCCACTAATCGTTCAGTAGTAAAAAGTTCTTCGTAAGCGATCCTTTTTTCTTCACCATTTTCCCTGAAATGGGCGCCAGCTTTTCCTGCCATAATGATATTGCGGGGGTTCCAGCTTATTTTATAATGCCAGGGATTGTCATCACTCTCAGGTGCTACTAATCCGCCGCAATGCGATTGAAAAGAAGTAACCCTTCCTCCCTTGCTGTGAATTTCATCAATAATTTTCATAGCACTCATGTGGTCAATACCCGGATCGAGTCCCATTTCACAAAGAAAAAGCAACTTATTTTTTTCAATATCTCCTTTCAGTTTTCTTATTTCATCATCCACATAGGAGGCAGTCAATAAATTCTTGTGATACTTAACACAATCCTTTGCTACTTCAATATGGAGAAAGGGTGGCAGCATTGAAATAACTATATCGGCATTCCGTATGTGTTTTGCTCTCTCCGTATTATCCTTAATATCAAACGAAAAGGCCATTGCTCTTTGTGAAGCTCCAATCTTGGATTGAGCCAGTTTCAGGTCAGCATCTACCACCACCAACTTCCAGTTTTCGCTAATAGCATTTTCAAGCAGATAGTCAATTAAAACGGTAGCTGATTTGCCTGCGCCAAAAAGAAGAATCGTCTTCATAATATATCCGGGTTGAAGGAAGCTGAAAATTAGGACGAAAAACTTAGAAATCACAGGGAAAAACTCCCCGTAGTATGTAATTGTTTTTCAAAAGGTTTACCAATTTGCGAAGGGGAAAAAATATGTCAAAAAACACCTTGTTTTATCAGGTTTTAAGGCAATGAAAAGTTAGATTTGCGTACCTTAAAAATCAGCCTTACCCGGGCCCGGTTTAAGTAATATAATCATTTAAAAAAGAAGAAGAAAAATACACGATGGAAGAGAACACAGCGCCTCTCGAAACCAATGATAGCGACCGGATAATCCCTGTTAACATTGAAGAACAAATGAAGACGGCCTACATTGATTATTCAATGTCCGTAATAGTTGGCCGTGCCTTACCCGATGTCCGGGATGGTTTTAAACCGGTGCATCGCCGTATTTTATTTGCTATGAATGAATTGGGGCTGAACCATAATAAGGCCTATAAAAAATCAGCCAGAATAGTGGGAGAGGTGTTGGGTAAATATCATCCACATGGTGATTCATCTGTTTATTTCGCTATGGCACGGTTGGCGCAGGAATGGAATATGCGTTATACGCTGGTAGACGGACAGGGTAATTTCGGAAATCAGGATGGAGATGATCCGGCTGCAATGCGATATACGGAAGTAAGATTGGATAAGCTAGGAGAGCACATGCTGGATGATATTGAAAAAGACACTGTCGATTTTCAATTGAATTTCGATGACTCAGAAAAAGAACCTTCTATTTTACCCAGCCGTATCCCCCAGTTGCTGATGAATGGAAGCAGTGGTATTGCTGTAGGTATGGCTACCAATATGATGCCGCATAACCTTTCAGAGATCATTGATGGCTGTGTGGCATATGTTGATAACAAAGAAATTACTATTGACGAACTGATGCAGCATGTAAAAGCACCCGATTTTCCAACCGGCGGTATCATCTATGGTATGGAAGGTGTAAAAGCTGCTATGCATTTCGGCCGGGGCAGGGTAGTGGTAAGAGGAAAATTAACGGTAGAAACAAAAGCCAGTGGCCGGGAGCAGATCATCATTACTGAAGTGCCTTACCAGGTAAACCGGGATGCTCTTACCAACCGCATCGGCGAATTAGTGAATGAAAAAGTAATAGAAGGAATTTCTCATGTAAATAATGAATCCAATAATAAAGAAGGAACAAGGGTAGTGGTTGACTTGAAAAGAGACGCTATTGCCAATGTTATCATCAATCAATTATATAAACTTACCGACCTGCAAACTTCGTACGGTATCAACAATGTTGCTATCGTAAAAGGAAGACCGAGAACATTGAACCTGAAAGACCTGATCAGTGAGTTTATTGAGTTTCGTCATGAAGTGGTAGTGCGCAGGACACAATTTGAATTAAAAGAAGCAGAGAAACGAGCACACATATTAAAAGGATACCTGATAGCTCTCGATCACCTGGATGAGGTAATTGCTTTGATCCGCTCATCAGCCACACCGGATATAGCCAAAGATAATTTAGTAAATGCCGGATGGGGCCTGGATGAAATACAGGCTAAAGCAATCCTCGAAATGCGTTTACAACGCCTGACCGGAATGGAGAGGCAAAAGATCGAATCGGAGTATGATGAACTGATGAAATTAATAACTAGTCTGAAAGAATTGCTGGCCAATGAAAGTATGCGTTTCGAAGTGATCAAAAAAGAATTAATTGAAATAAAAGAAAAATTTGGTGATGAACGCAGAAGTGAGATCACTTACCTGGATGATGAAGTAAAAATAAAAGACCTTATTAAAGAAGAAGATGTAGTTATCACTATTTCACATCTTGGCTATATCAAGCGGACACCGGCTGATGAGTTCAGGTGCGAAATAGTGATAACTACATCTTCTTCTTTAATAAGGTCTTTTATTTTTACTTCATCAT
>JBKJLR010000240.1:0-2801 GCA_046596865.1 Chitinophagaceae bacterium | reverse complement strand
ATTAAACTCCATTGGCCAGGCCGGTTTTCTTCGCAACTTTTTTATGCGTCGTATGCTTCGGATCTTTCCTTTGTATTACCTGTCGCTCATACTTTTCCTTTTTGTTATTCCTGAAATCGTTTCGCATTTTGATATACAATATTATAAAGACAATCAATTCTGGTTGTGGACCTATCTTCAAAACTGGCTGTATGTTTTTAAAAACCCCGGCCAGACGAATGTTCTTAATCATCTATGGTCGCTTGCTGTGGAAGAACAATTTTACCTGCTTTGGCCTTTTGTAGTTCTATTTTTACGCAAGCCTAAGCTACTTTTAATTTTTATTTCTGTACTTCTTGTTTCTGTAATTGGACTTCGATTATGGGCATGGGTTAACCAGGTTGCAGACCTGGCTTATTTCAATCTTTACACTTTTACACGAATTGATGGGATCTGTATTGGATGCATGGTTGCTTTACTACAGCGCGCATACCCGGGATCACTAAAAAAATTTACAGGACTAATTGTTTTGTTTTTTGCAGTAATGAATCTTGCTTTTTTCTTCGTTAACCGCCAGTATGATTTCGGGTTTCCTTACCTGGCGCTCGCAGGATATACCACTTTCGCAATGATGTTTGGATTGCTTGTTAACGAAGCAGTATCCGGAGATTCAAAGCTGGTGAATCTTCTATTTGGAATTCCGCTATTGAAATTTTTCGGCAGAATTTCCTATGGCTTTTATATTTTTCACTGGCCGCTGTACTTTATATTAAGTCCATGGTTATTCGAAAGCCTTAGTCCGCTAATTGGAGGAGCATGGTTAAAATTTGTAGTGTCGTTTACAGCAACGCTTGCAGCCATTTTTCTAAGTTGGCTAAGTTATCGTTACTATGAAAGCTATTTTCTCAGATTGAAGTCGAAATTTTTTTGATTGTATCTTTAGCGTAACCAGATGCCAGAAAAAATAATCATACTGATTCCCGTGTTCAACGATAACGAGTCATTGAACGTCTTACTCGAAAACCTGTCTTCGTCTCTCAAGATTTTCCCGGAAACAGAATTTATGGTATTGGTAGTAGATGATGGTTCAACTGAAAAGATCTTACCCTCTAAATTGCCACCATTCTCAATTCAGATCCTGCACATGCAACGGAATATTGGCCACCAGAAATCTATTGCGATTGGAATGGCATATATCCGTGAAAAAATGGAATTCGACAAAGTGCTCGTTATGGATGGTGATGGCGAAGACAGCCCGGATGATGCGGTGAGACTCTTAAATAGCTCGATAACAAATCCCGACCATATTGTTTTCGCAAGACGGGTATCACGACAGGAAGGTCAAAGCTTCCGCTTTTTTTACCTGGTATACAAAATCATGTTCCGGATACTAACTGGAAGGAAAATAAGTTTCGGAAACTTTCTCGTGATCCCTAAGCCACTCCTTAGTAAAGCAGTTTACTACAGCGAAATATGGAACCATGTCGCTGGCGGAATAATCAAGACTGGTCTACCATATATCTCTATTCCTGTTGACCGGGCCAGGCGATATTCAGGGAATTCAAAAATGAATTTTCATTCGCTTTTAATGCATGGGCTGGGTGCGATTGCAGTATTTATTGATGTCATTGCGAGCAGGCTTCTTATTTTCTCACTGGTGCTCATTGGTTTTTCATTGGTTACCATATTAGTGTTGATAGGAATCAAAACATTTACAGATTCGGCCATCCCGGGCTGGACATCTACTGTTATCTCTGCGATGCTAATTATACTATTGCAAAGTTTTCTCCTTTCATTGTTTACCATATTTCTATACCTCTCGTCGCAATCACAGCGGAAATTCATTCCTGCCCATCATTTTAAAGACTATACCGGACCTGTTGAATCTATTTAAGGATGGCAGAAGATTTCAAATACCAGGGTGATGAACTTGCTTTATTCCAGCATGCAAAAAACTGGAAAAACTATTTTTCCAATCAGTTGAAGCCATTCATTCACGGCAACATTTTGGAAGTTGGTGCTGGCATTGGAGCGACTACGTTATTATTAAATGATGGTTCAGCAAATTCATGGGTGTTACTTGAACCTGATGAATCAATGAAAAATGAGTTAACCATTAAAATTCAGTCCAAACAGCTTCCTGCTAACTGCTCAGTGTGGGAAGAAACGATTGATCAGCTAACAACAAAATTTGACTCTATAATCTATATAGATGTTATGGAGCATATAGAAAATGATAAAGGCGAATTGCACAAAGCAGCCAGACTTTTAAACCCAGGAGGATATATTCTCGTTCTTTCACCAGCATTCCAGGGTTTATATAATCCTTTTGACAGAGCTATCGGTCATTTTCGCCGGTATGATAAAAAAAGCTTGAGAGCATTAACACCTGCTTCTCTGCAATTAATTAAACTTGATTACTATGATTCAGTCGGTTTTTTTGCAGCAGCGGCAAATAAATTATTACTCAGAAAAAAATACCCAACCCAAAAACAGGTATTGCTTTGGGATAGATGGATGATACCTGTTTCAAAGGTTACAGATAAATTATTTTTTAATTCTTTTGGAAAGAGTATTGTTGGAGTTTGGAGATTAACTAAACCCTAAATACGGAGCACGAAGTACACAAAGTATTCACGAAGGACACAAAGAATAAAATAATCCATAGTGGCCTTTGTGAATCCTTTGTGTCCTTCGTGCTCCTGCAATTGCATTAATTTTGTATCTGCTATGCAAAACAACCTTGAAGGAATTGGCTTTGACGAGGTAAAGAATCTTAACGGTACCCCCTACTCGATTTTTCGCGATTCATTAAAGCCTCT
>JBKJLR010000052.1:0-3130 GCA_046596865.1 Chitinophagaceae bacterium | reverse complement strand
GGAAACGGCTACTGGCATTGATGGCACCGGAGCCACTTATTTTCTGAAAAAGGTCGTTAACGGCAGATTCCAGGCCAAAATTTTTCAGTGTTGGTGGCATCAGGCTATGGCTGATATTACGTACCAGTTGTATGGTATCATCAATGATTTGCCGTGCCTGGAAAATGGATTGTAATTGGGTGGCTTTGTCCTGGTTTACTAAGTTTTCATTCAGGTAGAGGCGGGCGGTGGCAAGCAAAGGTCCGGCATCATCATGAAGGTCGGCAGCCAGTCGTTGTCTTTCTTCTTCCTGTAGTTTGATGGAGGCGTTAAGTAATATCCTTTGTTGTTCATGTTCCATCTGGTTTATCTTATTTTGAAAACGAAGTACCCGTCGCTGGTGAAGTATAATAAAAATAATAAGGCTGACGGTAAGCACCACCATACCCATTGTGCCGAGGAACAGCACAGTGGAAACTCCGGATTTGGTGGTGGCTTGCAGGAAAAACATAGTGGTTGGTGGTTGCTTTTAAATCATATCTAAATAGGGAACTGATGTATTCTTGTCTTTAGCATTTTCCTTCAAAATATATTTATAATTAGTTATAGCAATTGCAAATAATATATTTTTAATTATTTCAGGTATATATGTCAAATACCAATATTCGTTAAGTTGCTCTGAAAGATTATTCGCAAGTATATTAAAAAAGAAGCTACTACCTAAGTATAAAAGAATTCCAACAACTAATAAAAAGTTCGGATCATTATATTTATAGTGGGTTACATTATAATTAAAAATCTGTTTAAAATAAAAGAAACTGAATAGAAAAACAAGAATCGTTTCAACTCCCACCGGTATTGAATCAATCCTTCCGGGTTTTGCTTTAACAAAAAAAACAATCAGAAAACAAATAAAACATAAGGATAGAAAAAGGATGATTTTTCTAAATTTCTTATTTTTTATTGCATTCCAAAGTATGTATGTAAAAATTGAATATTCAAGAAAAGTATATAATGCTTGTTGAATTTCTCTGTAACTTTTTGGAAAGTCATAGTAAAACTCGTTCATGAAAAAAAAGATTATTCCATAAAGAGCTAAGCAAATACATATAGTATTTATTTTTATTTTTTTAATAAAAAAAAATAAAGGCAGAAGTAGAAAGGAGTAGCTTAGTAGATATGTAAAAAGTTTTTCTATAATTTGGATTTTGTCCAAAAATAGAAAAACTTTAAAAGATTAAAGAAGAGTTAATGATAAACTTTAGTCCTCAACCCAAATTAGAACATCTGCAGTTTCATTTTGTTTTCGGTAAATTAGCTGGTTCTTTTTCATAACAGTAACATTTTAAGCCTTTTCGAATTCAAATTTGAACTGTAAAAATTGATTTTTGATAGTGCTTTTGCAATTGGGTATTCGGGACACATTTACTCATAAAATTGACTTAAATGCAATATGGGTAAGGGTTTTAACGATTTTAGAAAGGTAAACATACCTGTTTAAAATAGGTATAATTTCTATGTAAATATAGTATTTTTACGTAGAAAGTAATAGTAAACTTACCGGGTAAATGTACGGTTATGCACAGTTGGGGATAAAAAACTAGTGAGAGATTCTCTCGCCTGGGGAAGTTAAAGGGGGTTAAGTTGTTTTTATAGTGTGCTTATCTGAAACACTATTTTTAGCGACTCGATAGGCTAGATTTAAAACAAAGAACTTGACTGACATTGGATTTCAATAAAGCATTTAAAGGATTTGGAGATTACATGCTGGACGGTTTCTTAGAACATTGGTCCCGATGGCTACGGCATCAGGGGCTCCATCTTCCGTCAATCAACTTACATCAAAAGTATAACCGGGCGTTTTTTATACAAGAGCAATATACCCGTGTTTCAGGCTTTCAGGAATTACTAAGGCAATCGTATTGTTACTGTGAGGAAATGAAAATGTACGGGATTGATGATGAAAAAATACTATTAAACCTTACGGGGGATATTTTTCATACATAGCGAGCCGATTTCTTTGCACTATGTGTAACATTTTTAGAACCCTCCAAATTTAAGCGACATAGTAAATAAGTGGCGAATACTAAAAAAGAGTACTTTTACGCAGAACTCGTTACCCCCGTTAAATAACTGCAAAACCAATACTCCATGTCCCAAATAATAAAAGTGGCGATCGCTGATGACCACCAGATTTTTCGTGATGGCATCCGGATGGCACTTAAAGACAAAGAATACCTGAAAATAATCTGGGAAGCGGTTGATGGAAAAGACCTGATGCACAAGCTGGTACTTAAGCTTCCCGATGTAATACTGATGGATATCCGGATGCCCGAAATTGATGGTATCAACGCCATCAGCATTATCCGTAAAGAATACGAGGCGCTGAAAATCATTGTACTAACCATGTATGATGACCAGGAAATGATCACTAAAATGATGGAGATGGGTGCAAATGCTTATCTCACCAAGACCACCGACCCGGAAGAAATTTACCAGGCAATTCTCACCTGCATGAATGATGATTTCTACTTTAATGAATTAGTGAACAAAGCCGTGTTGCTGAAATTGCAGCATAAAAAAACCGTTCGTCAATTTTATCCCAACCCGGTTAAACTTTCTGAAAAGGAAATAAAAATTTTAAAACTGATTGCGGAGGATAAAACGACCGAAGAAATTTCTAAAGAGGTTTTCCTTAGTCCCCGTACTTTTGAAACCATTCGCCAGAATATGAAACAGAAAGTAGGGGCTAAAACTATTGCAGGCCTGGTGATGTATGCCATGCGAAATAAATTATTAGAATAAGGTCGGGAGTGAATCTTAAAAACTACGGTGATTAAATTCCCTAAAGAATCAGTAATGTCAAATATCAACGATACTTTTTTTGATGGATATTATAAGGAAATATGGCGCAGCATTATCCCTGATGAGCTGACCGTAAAAGAAGTTGATTTCATGATTTCTTATTTCAACCTGCAGGCAGGCAATAAAGTGCTTGACCTGATGTGTGGGTATGGGAGACATGCTCTTGCACTGGCCCAAAAAGGAATGGCCGTAATAGCTGTTGACAACCTGGCTGATTATACAAATGAAATATTTGAAATAGCGGAAAAAGAGCAACTTCCTTTGAAGGTGATAAAGGCGGATGTAG
>JBKJLR010000348.1:0-10049 GCA_046596865.1 Chitinophagaceae bacterium | reverse complement strand
CATATTCCAAAATCAACACCATTGTCATCTTTTCGAACCATCCAGCGGAGAAACATATTAATCCTCTTGCAGCTTGATTTTCTTTCCGGCGTTGCAATATGTTTCCTGGTTCTGCCTGGTATATGTTCAAGAGAGAAAAAATAATTATGAAAGTGCTTTAACGCATCTTCAATTTTCGGAGTATTGCTCATCTCTCCGTTTATGGAGAGGTGTTGGGGGTGAGGTAAGAAGGCTGTTTCAAGGCTTTTGTTTTTACTATAATGCGTTTTGAAAAATTCAATAAAGTACAGCAGGTCGGTTGTGTTGAATGTACGGTGTTTGAAATGGGTTAAGCTTTTCAGTTCTTTTGGAGAATGGTTCAGACAGAAATCATGCGGCGACATATCCATCAGGTGCATCAGCTCTTTCGATTTTTGTATAATAGTAGTACGATTACCCTAGGCAAAAATGGCAGCAAAAAAACCGGCAATTTCTATATCCTGTTTTTTAGTAAATGAATGAGGAATACAAATCGGATCATCTTTAATAAATGAAGATTGATTGTATTGCGCCACTTTAGCATTTAAGAAGCTGGTAAGATTTTTTTCTGAGTACTTAGTCAGCATTTTTTATTCTTTCGCCTTTTACAGGGGAATAATCTGTTTTCATTTCACCATTCACTACCAGTTTTTCAAAATGACATTTGAAGCCGCTGGCATCCGCTATTTTTTCCTGGTTCTGGATATGAAAATGCAAGTGTGGTTCTGATGAATTGCCGGAATTGCCGCATAGACCCAGTAATTGTCCCTTTTTTACTGATTCTCCCACATTTACTTTGATCGAGTTTAATTTGAAATGTGCAAGCAGCAAATATTCGTTAGTTGCTGTTTTCAATACAATACTATTGCCAGTAAGCTGTTCAGGGTTCATCTCGCCGGGAACATTATCTTTCACACCTTCAATTACTGCTACTACTTTTGCATCACAGGGTGCGATAAGCTGCTGTCCAAATGCATAATAGTCTTCGTTGAATTTACCATCAGTCCTGTATGTTTTTCCTACCGAATCTGTCATGACGATATCGAAAGCATGTCTTTGTGCTTTTGATGAAATATGATAGTTCTCCTCTTTCGTATCGCCGCCCCAGAATACAAACCATTCGCCGTAAAAGGGTAATGACATTTTGGTCTGGTTACGAAGGAAGACGGTTTTTTCTTCGGGAACATTATATGGTGTGAAAAGGAGGCCATCTATTTTTCCAAACTGGTTTTGTGAAATATCAAACCATAGTACCGTATTGGTGAATTCGGCTTTATGACGGTCAAAGTTTTCTTTCCTGGTTACAAATGTGAACTTAGTTAACAGCCCTGCATCTTTATGGAGCTGTGAAAAAAAATCTCTTGTTTTATTCAGCGGCAGGGCATTTCTCATTTCCTGTGAGAACATATTGAAGATGCTATCATAGGATTTCCGGTTATAGTAATCAACAATGCGTTGCGCCACAGCGTCTTCTTTTGCAGGGTCATTTTGTCCGCCGCAAGAGTGGAGGATAAGCAATATGGGAATAAAAGCGAACTGTTTCATGATAGTAGTAAGCAGCACTAACCAATTGCCTTTTTGAGGTCGTCTATTAAATCATCAGCATCTTCTATGCCCACACTTAAACGAATCAAAGAATCTGATAACCCATTCTTTATTCTTTCTTCTCTTGGGATGGAAGCATGAGTCATACTGGCAGGATGATTTATCAGCGATTCAACGCCACCTAAACTTTCTGCCAGAGAAAATAAATGTGTAGATGATAAAACCCTTCTGGCCTCGTCCACACTATCATTTTTTAGCTCAAAAGAAATCATGCCGCCAAAATCCCTCATTTGCTTTTTGGCAATAGCATGACCGGGGTGATCTTCAAAACCAGGCCAATATACTTTGGCTACTTTTGGATGATTGCGGAGCCAGTTAGCTATTATTTTTCCATTTTCACAATGGGCTTTCATTCTTACACCTAAAGTTTTTATGCCACGTAACACCAGGAAACAATCCATAGGCCCCGGTACTGCGCCGCAACTTTTTTGTATGAAGTATAATTTTTCTCTCAGGTCAGCATCATTCATCATTAATCCCCCTTGTATCAAATCGCTATGACCACCGAGATATTTAGTAACAGAGTGCATTATAACATCAGCACCAAGATCCAGTGGGTTTTGCAGATAAGGTGAAGCGAATGTATTATCCACCGCCAACAGAATTTTTTTTGCTTTGGTGATAGCTGCTACTCCGGCAATATCCGTAATGTTCATTAGGGGATTAGTTGGTGTTTCTATCCACACCAATTTAGTTTTATCTGTAACAGCCGCTTTAATATTTGCTACATCTGTTGTATCAACATATATGAATTTAATACCAAATTTTTCAAACACTTTGGTAAACAAACGGTAAGTTCCGCCATACATATCATTACCACAAATTACTTCATCTCCCGGAGACAATAGTTTAATCACTGCATCTGTAGCCGCCACGCCACTACTGAAGGCTAAACCAAATTTGCCATTTTCAATAATGGCAAAAGCTTCTTCCAATGCTTTGCGGGTAGGGTTTTGGCTGCGGGCATATTCAAAACCTTTGTTTACTCCCGGTGCTTCCTGCACATAAGTGGACGTTTGATAAATAGGTGTCATGATCGCACCGGTAGAAGGATCAGGTGTTGCACCGGCATGAATAAGCTTAGTAGCAAGTTTCATTCCCCTATCCCCTAAAGGAGAATTTAAATTTGTATTATCCATTATATTTTGATTTTCTTTTTAATTAAGAATGCAAAGTAAAGATTTTTACTGCCACACTCTGTTAATGCTCATGTTGAAACAAAGTAGCAGCAGAAAAATACCGCCAATCGTAATTATCAGCATCATTAGAAGCCTGCGGTAGAACAGGCTTTTGTAATACTTCAGGTTTTAGCACCTTTTCATCTACTAATATCTTTCGGGCTTCCTGGATGGCGGCCTGCACCTGTTTGTTTTCCATCCATTTTTTTTGCGGGGGTTCAAAGCCAACTTTATCCTTTCGCCAGGTTATCACCTCCGGCAATTTATTTTCCATCGTTTCCCGCAGCAACCATTTCGTCCATCCATTACGGATTTTAAAATTGGCAGGCAAGGAGAAAATAAATTCAACCAACTCATGTGACAAAAACGGCAGCCGCACTTCTCTGCCATGTGCCATAGAATTACGGTCAGCATAGCGTAGCAATTCTTCTAGTCCATGTGTACAGGTATTGAAATGCAAAACACCATTGAGTGTAAAATGGTCAGGTGTTGTGTAATAAGCTTCTTTGCTTTGCAGCCTGACAAAATCTTTGGTAAGACCTTCATGTTTTATTGCTTTTAGTAAATATTGATTTTCCAGGGTAACAGTAGCAAAGGCGGGAAAGTAAGCCGCTATAATATTTTTAAAACCAAATTTTTCCTGAATACCTATTTCCCTGGCCGCCTTTAATTCTTTACTCCCGGATAATTTCCTGTTTCGGAAAAGTTCCTGCCAGTACCATTTATAGTATTTATGATAACCGGCCAATGTTTCATCTGCACCCTGTCCGTCCAACAACACTTTTACCTTATGTCGGCTGGCCAGCTCAAATACTTTGTATTGGGCATACACACTGGCAGAGCCAAAAGGCTCTTCCTGGTGGTAAACAAGTTTTTCCCAGTCCTTCATCATTTCTTCCTCAGAAATATTGACCGTTAATTGTTGAAAGTCAAATTTATCTGCTACTTGTTTTGAATAGACTAATTCATCTTTTTCATAACCGGGAAAAATAGCAGTGAAAGCATTAAAGGGTGACTGATGGTCAGTAAATAACGAAGCAGTTGCTACAACTGAAGAGCTGTCTAATCCTCCGCTAAGTGAAGTGCCGATAGAAACATCACTTCTCAATCTTCTTTTTACTGAAGTGGTGAAAAGATTATTGAATTGTTCTATCGCCTCATTATCGGTAATTTTTTTATTCTGTTTTTCCGGATTAATGTCCCAATATTTTTCCAGGAGCAGTTTGTTGTTTTTGGTATTATATTTTAAGGTGCTGCCTGCAGGAAGCTTGTGTATATTTTCAAAAAAAGTTTCACCGGGTTGTGAAGGGTTATCCGTATAGCCAATAGTGATAAAGTTGAAAAGCATTTTCTGGTTCGGTGTTCTTTCAATACCGGCAGCCCACAGAGCTTTCATTTCAGAAGCAAATAATAATTGTTGGCCATCGAAAAAATAGAAAAATGGTTTTTCTCCAAATCTGTCTCTTGCAGAGAATAGTTCTTTTTCTTTTTCATCCCAGATGGCAAAAGCAAACATACCATCAAAATAATCCACACATTCTTCCTGCCAGTAATCATAGGCTGCTACAATTACTTCCGTATCTGTTTGTGAGCAGAAAGTGTACCCTTTCTTTTTTAATTCTTCTCTTAGCTCAATGTAATTATAAATTTCTCCATTGTGAATAATGGTGTAGCGGGGATTTCTCCCCTCTCCATTTATGGAGGGAGTGGCATTGGAGTTGTAGTACATGGGCTGTCGCCCTGCATCACTTAAATCTATGATGGAAAGACGACGATGTCCCAATAGTACATTGCCCGCTTCATTTTGCCAGAAACCTTCTCCATCCGGCCCACGATGTGCCAGGGCATCTGTCATTTTTTTAAGATGCTGCTTATTATACAGCGAAGGATTTGATTGTATGATACCGGCAATGCCACACATGCTGTAAATATCTAAATAATAAACCCTAAATCCCAAAAGGAATGATAAGGCATTAAAATCAGAAAGTGAGAGGAAGTTTAGCTTCTACATTATCCCATGCCATTAATAAATCAGCGCCGGCAGGTGTTTGCTGGAAAAGCATGGTAAAAAATTCCAGGGAACTGTTGGTTTGTCTTACTGGAACAATAAAACGAAAAATATCTTTTGAGGCATCCTGCTGAAGTCCCCAGCTATCAATATTACTATTCAGCACTATTGTCCATTCGTTCTGCCCGGGAATACAATAAAGAATGTACCGACCTGCTTTTATTTTTTTGCCCTGTATACTGGCATCGGCATAAAGGTCAAGTTCAGTTGCTTCATTCGCACCCAGACGCCAGGGTTCACCATATTTGAGTACATCATGAAAGAGTTTCCGGCCCTGAAGATGCGGACGGCTGTACACTACTCTTGCGAGCGGAGGAGTTGTTACGGCTTTAGATATTTTCAACTTAGGATAATCAACCGGGTAATAGCATATGTCCATCGGTGAAACATCGACCTGCGTATAGGGGTTCACTGATTTTTCTGGTTTTACTGTTGTCGCACTATCTTTTTTAATAGACTCTTTTGCAATAGTGTTGTTGTTTTCCTTCTTACTGGCACAGGAGAGGAATAAAAGACATACCCATAATAATAAAACCGATATTCTCATAAAGGAAAGCTTTAAAAAGTAAAGGGTATTGTTACTCTGACATTATCCCAGGCGATGATAAGATTGCAACCATTGGTTGATTTTTCAAATCCCATGGCGAGTGACTCAACTACTATATCGGTTTTTTGTACGGCGATGTCCTTTCTTGTCACATCTTTCCCTGTGTCATACTTAAAAGACCCCCAGGTATCGGTGTCTTTATTGACAATGATCGTCCAGGAATTTTCATTCACAACAGCATATAAAGTATAACGGCCTTTATTTATTTTTTTCCCGGCGAGACGTACATTTTTGAAAAATTCGATTTCCGTTGCTTCATTAGCTCCCATTCGCCATACTTCGCCATACTTCACTAGTCCACCAAAAATGCCTCTCCCTGCTTTTTGCGGACGACTGTACACTACTCTTACCGCCAGCGGCTCCGTTATTTTGTCGCTGATCTTCAACACCGGGTAGTTATTTGGATAATAACTCATGTCCATTGGTGATTTATCCAGTGGCGGAAGAGTAGTTTGTGCCAGCAGGCAAATAAAAAATAATTGAAAAATGGTAAGGAGTGCAATAGCTTTTTTCATAAAAATGTGTATTTACAAAAGTAAACGATTTACTTATTTAAGTCTCACCGTTTATAAATCTATTCCTCATCTTTTTGCAGCCGGTGAAACTGGTTATTGGCAAAGGATTTTAAGGAAGCCCAAAAATGGTGGTAACAATTCTGCAAAAGCGGGTAGTGTTGTTCAAATAATTGAAAAGCAGTTTCACTTTCGGTTAAATAAACGGAACGGCGTACAACACCCCCCAGGCTTCTGTTGATCCCCCAACGGGTTCGGTAAGAAACCAGCCAGTTATGCTCTTTCATATAGGGAAACATCAGGGAAAAACGTTCAGGCAGCCATTGTATTTGTTTATCAAGATTTGAATACACTTGTTGCGAAAAATCAAACAGGGATTGTTCCGAAAATTCCGTGGGGTCATTGGCGAGAAAATGATCATATACTACATCTACAAATGCTCCGCTGTATAAACGATAATGCGGACGGAAAATTTCTTTGGCTTCTTTTGTTGCTTCATGTGTATCGGTAAATGCATCAATGGCCCGGTGCAACATGATGCCCTGTTGAATAACCGGCGGATAGTCAAACTTCTTTTTACCTTTTACAAAATCGCTGATCATATTGCCCGTCAGTATTTCAGGATTATTGAAAGAAAGATATGCGTGGGCTAAGTAGTTGATAAAATAGGAATTTACAGTTAACGGACGAACTTACTAATTAACGCTAACCAGACCTTTTTGTTTTTTATAAAGACGATAAGAATAAATACCCGGTATTATTGTTGTTACTAAGGTTACCAATAAAAAAATAATAATAGCCCCTTTTTCGCTACTAAATAAACAAACTATTGCCAGTAACAAGCCGCCTGTAAACCACAACTTACCAGCCAGCAAGTGTGTCTTTTTCCAGTTTTCTTCGTTATTTAATGTCCATTTTGTCCGAAAACCGGCAAAATAATTCGGCTTTATATTATACATATAGTTGCCCATAATACACCATAGCAAGCCTATGGAACCAAAGATCAGTCTTATCCTAAAAGGAGAGCCGCCTCCTTTTATGCTGTTATAGATCAGGTAACAAGTTAAACAGGAAATAAACACACTTACAGCAAAAGCCATTCTTTCAAAACGATTCTTATTTTCTTTTCCATTTCTTTTGGCATCAATTCTATAAGCATTGGATAGTAGCAAATAAAGAATAATATTTACGGCCGTCAATACTAAAATCATTATAAGCAACTCATTTTTATTACCATATCTGTCAGGTGTACCACCTAAATTGAAGTGCATGGCAACCCTCTCAGGAATTTTATTCCAGGCCAGTGCCAGATAAATAGGAGGAATAGTCATTACCGGCCATATGATTTTCTTTAATATTTTAGTCATAACTATTTTTTTTTCGATTTGAATTGCAAGAACCATTTCATTATTTCATCCACAACGGTAGTGTTCAGGGAATAATAAATAAACTGCCCTTCTTTTTCAGCCACTACTAATTTTGCCTGTTTCAACAAGTCAAGATGATGCGATATGCTTGGCCCAGAAATGTGAAATTTATCCACTATCTCCCCGGCTGTCATATCTTTCTCCTGCAGCAATTGTAGTATTTCCCGCCGGGTAGAATCATTTAATGCTTTAAAAACAATATTCATAAACTTTTGATTCGATAATTGTATATTTAGACAAATATCTAATTATTATTTTATATTTCAAAATATATTTTATGGTAGTACCGAAACATAGTGTCAATACTGATAAACGGTTTTTAAATATGGCAGACGGTTTAAATTGGGTAACGTATGTTAACACCGGTTAACAAAGCCAGCCATTAATCACAATTGCCTTGACACGGGGTGTAACCTTACATACATTTGTGCCGTCACACTAATCAAAGAAAAAACCTTAACCTTCTAAAATAAAAATGTATGAAAAAGATGATTTTAATGGTGGCAATTGCTTTAAGCACATTAAGTGCCTTTGCCACAGACGAAAATGTAAACCAGAAAGTGCTGGATGCTTTTAAAACTGAGTTTAGCACGGCCAAAGAAGTAGAGTGGTCTGTTGGAAGCAATTATTACAAAGCAACATTTAACTACAACGGGAAGTATGTGTTTGCTTATTATAGCGAAAATGGGGACTTGCTTGGACTTACCCGTTATCTGAGCCCCGTTGATTTGCCCATTGCTTTGCAAAATAATCTGCAGAAAAGCTATGAAGGTTTTTGGGTAAGTGATTTATTTGAGGCTTCAAAAAACGACGGTACTATCTATTATATTACCCTGGAGAATGCGGATGCAAAAGTTATATTGAAGTCTTCGGGTAATAGTTGGGACATATATGATAAAATCAAAAAATCATAAAATACGGCTTTACAATAAACTGGCTGATAAAATAAGTTTTGGTGTGTGGTAAAAACAAACCCCGTTTCTCCTTTGCAGGAGGCGGGGCTTTGTATTTTTACAAAGCCTTACTTTTGTACGAATGCTCTTGCCTTAATTCAAGTTATTGCGGAGAATATGAATTGTCTTTGCTGTAGCAGAATCACCAAAAAATTAAAAAATGAACAAAGGACCTGTTTCAAAATTCATTGAACATCATTACCGACACTTTAATGCCGCAGCTCTTATGGATGCTGCCAAAGGTTATGAAGAACATTTACTGGATGGTGGTAAAATGATGATTACCCTTGCTGGTGCAATGAGTACCGGTGAACTCGGCATCTCCCTCGCTGAAATGATACGGCAGGGAAAAGTAGATATCATCAGCTGTACGGGCGCCAACCTGGAAGAGGATGTAATGAACCTCGTGGCACATTCTAAATATAAAAGAATTCCTAACTACCGTGACCTGACTCCACAGGATGAATGGGATTTATTAGAAAACCACTACAACAGGGTAACAGATACCTGTATTCCGGAAGAAGAAGCATTTCGCCGGTTACAAAAACATTTGGTAAAACAATGGAATGATGCGGAAGCAAAAGGAGAACGATATTTCCCGCATGAATTTATTTATAAAACCATTTTAAGTAATGAGTTGAAGCAGTATTATGAAATAGATCCCAAAGACAGTTGGGTAGTGGCAGCAGCAGAAAAAAATATTCCCATCGTAGTACCCGGATGGGAAGACAGCACTACGGGAAATATTTTTGCCAGCTATGTGGTGAAAGGAGAATTAAAAGCCAGCACCGTTAAAAGCGGAATTGAATACATGGTGTGGCTGACGGACTGGTATCGCAACAACTCATCCGGCAAAGGGGTTGGTTTTTTCCAGGTTGGCGGTGGCATTGCCGGCGATTTTCCGATATGCGTGGTGCCGATGATGTACCAGGATCTGGAGTGGCATGATGTACCGTTCTGGAGTTATTTCTGCCAAATAAGTGACTCCACTACTTCTTATGGTTCCTATTCCGGTGCCGTGCCAAATGAAAAGATCACCTGGGGAAAACTAGATATTAAGACACCTAAGTTTATCGTTGAGAGTGATGCTACAATTGTTGTACCGCTGATTTTTGCATGGGTGTTGGGTTGGTAAATTTTTTATTTATTTGCAAAAAAGAGAAACCCCGATTTTTTGATCAGGGTTTGTTTTTATAAGGAAAGGCATGGATTAAAGTTTTCAGGGGAAAGTTATTAACGGTTCTCTTCAGATCTAACAACGGTTTATAGACTTCATTAGTTGCCTGTGGTTTAACAGACAATAAAATCTTCCAGTATTACCGGAAGTTTATTATACTCAATTAGTATATTTTATTAAAACTCAGCTTTGAAAAATCTGTCTTGTTGGTGCACAACTGACAGGTTTTATCAAAGATTCCGGGCTCGTAACAATTTATCATAATTTTGAATTCTGGTATCACATTTAAAAAATTGTTCCCTGTTTCTAGCATAGCTTTTAGAACAGGGTTGAAGATTTGAATACTGTTCTATCCCTATTTTCAGAATTTTCTCATCAAACCTTAAAGCTTATGAAAAAGAGGGCACTTTTTACTTTATTCTTCATCAGCTTATTTCAACTCCTTACTGCACAGCAAACGAAGGGGGATAGCCTGCTTACGACATTGACAACAGCCAAAACCGA
>JBKJLR010000092.1:0-5959 GCA_046596865.1 Chitinophagaceae bacterium | reverse complement strand
TGAATGATGATGCCAGCTATTCCATACTTCGTTCAGTTGGAAGAGGTCAACCAAATCATATTTATCATTTCTGATGTAATTACTCAAACTTTTACAAACAGCGTCAGGGCCAAAAAGTATACCATTAGGATTTTGGAGAACGGAAAACTTTAAATTCCCGAGAGCATTGCCAATGTGTTCGGTAAAACAGGAGCCAATCAGCATGATTTTATCCCGGTAAGAAATGGGAGGTACCAATTTTTTCAGATCCATATTCAGCAGCAAATCCATAAAAAAAAATTGTCGCTGAGTAGCAAAGGCACTGAGAAAAAATTATCTTTCTCTGCGGCTCCCTGTCCCGGCGGTTATATTAAACAAATATTTCTCCTGCTATGCGTAAGCTTTCTGACAATGCTTCTTTATTTAATCCATTAACCAGGTTATGTTGCTCAAAATACTTTATCATCAATTCACTGTTCATATTCCCCACCAATTCATCATCGGCCATAGGGCAGCCTCCAATCCCTTTTAAAGCACCATCAAATCTTTTACAGCCAGCCCTTACGGCTGCTTCTAATTTTTCTTCCCAGTTTTGAGGTGTTGAATGGAGGTGTACCCCAATCTCTGTTCCGGGTAACGAATCAACCAGGTATTCAGTCATATCATATACCTGTTCAGCCGTGGCCACACCTACGGTATCCGCCAAAGAAATAATTTCAATATCCATCGCCACCAAACGGTTAGCCCATTCAAAAACAATTTCTTCAGAATAACGATCGCCATACGGGTTTCCAAAAGCCATTGAAATATAAACAACCAGTTTCTTGCCAGTCTTTATACAAAGATTTTGTATCTCCTCCACCCTTTCGAGTGATTGTTCAATAGTTGAATTCGTATTTCTATGCTGAAAAGTTTCCGAAATAGAAAAGGGAAAGCCCAAATAATTTATTTCATCAAACACACTGGCTTCTTCCGCCCCCCTATAGTTAGCTACGATTGCAAGAACCTTTGTATTCCCTACTCCTAACTCAAGACTCCCGACTACCTCACTCGTATCGGCCATCTGCGGGATCGCTTTTGGGGAAACAAAGCTTCCAAAGTCAATCGTATCAAATCCAACTTTAAGTAAAGAATTAATATATTCTATCTTTTTTTCAGTAGGAATAAATTTTTTCCAGCCTTGCATGGCATCACGGGGACATTCGATGAGTTTAAGTGCAGAATGATTCATTTAATTGTAAAGTTAGCAATTGAGCAACAACTCTCTTTGCGCAGGCTATTTACATTATTTTGTAGTAAAGTACAGGTTGATCTGACACTTAAATTAAATTAACGCAACCGTTGTTTCATAGCCTCATACAAAATAATCCCGGTAGCAACAGAAACGTTCAGTGATTCAAAATCACCCGTCATCGGGATCTTTATTTTTTCATCACAAATTTTCATTAGCGCAGGATAAATGCCTTTATCCTCACTTCCAATTACAATCGCAGAGGGGTCATTGAAGTTTGCGTCGGCAATATTTTTTTCGGCTGTCATTTCGCTGGCAAATACTTTTATACCATTCAGGTGCAGATCATCTACTGCCTTCATTAAACTGTTTACCCGGCAAACAGCAATTTTTTCCAATGCACCGGCAGAGGTTAGTATTGCATCTTCATTCAAAGCCCCCACTCCTTTATCAGGAATGATGATGGCATGAACGCCGGTGCAATAAGCGGTTCGGGCAATTCCCCCAATATTCCTGATATCCGTAATACCATCGAGTATCAATAGCAAAGGCACTTCACCGCTCTCTATTACCAATGATATAACATCCTGGAGGTTCTGATACTGCACTTTAGCAATTTGCGCTACGCAGCCTTCATGATTAGAAACATTAAAACTATTCAGCTTAACAGCAGGTACATAATTAACCGGAACGCCATTCTCACCAGCCAATCTCTTTATTTCATTCATATCCTGTCCTACTGCCTTCGTATCAAGATAGATCCTATCAAGTTGCTCCCCGGATTGCAGGGCAGTAATAACGGCCCCCCGGCCTATAACCAATGTGTTTTTTTTCGGTCTTTGTTGTTGTCTGTAATTTTTCACTTTGCAAATTTAGGTAAACAAAAACCCCGAATGATTTTCCAATCTTTCGGGGTGTTAAGCCCCTCCTGCGGAGGGGTTTGGGGAGGCCTTTATTTCAGCCCAAATGCTTTTTTTACTTTCCCTACATAATCTAATTTTTCCCACGTAAACAATTCTACTTTTTTTGTAATTGTCCTTCCATCAGGAGAAGTAAACGTTTTTTCTATTATTTCTGGTTTGCGGCCCATATGTCCATAAGCAGCCGTTTCGCTGTAAATGGGGTTACGTAGTTTTAGGCGTTGTTCAATAAAGTAAGGACGCATATCAAAAACAATTTCCACAATTTTACTAATCTCTCCATCAGTCAATTTTACGTTGGCCGTACCGTATGTATTTACATTGATACTGGTAGGTTGTGCCACACCAATCGCATAAGAAACCTGTACTAAAATTTCACTGCATACTCCCGCCGCCACTAAATTTTTAGCGATATGTCTTGTTGCATATGCTGCGGAGCGATCGACCTTTGAAGGATCTTTACCACTAAAGGCACCGCCCCCATGCGCCCCTTTACCACCGTATGTATCTACAATTATCTTACGTCCGGTTAATCCTGTGTCCCCATGGGGTCCACCTATTACAAATTTTCCCGTGGGGTTAATATGATATTTAATGTCTGCATTAAACAGTTTAGCATACTTCTTATACCTTGCTTTAATTCTGGGTATCAGGATATTTATTACATCGCTTTTAATTTTTGCCAGCATTTTAGCTTCAGCATCAAAATCATCATGCTGTGTGGATATAACAATGGCATCAATACGTACCGGCTGATTATTATCATCATACTCCAGGGTAACCTGGCTTTTGGCATCAGGTCGCAGGTACCACATTTTAGAATTCTTTTCGCGACGTATCACTGCTAGTTCTATTAAGAGATTATGTGCAAGATCCAAAGCAAGGGGCATATATTGTTCCGTCTCATTGGTGGCATAGCCAAACATCATCCCCTGGTCGCCGGCACCCTGCTCTTCTTTTTTCTTTTTGTCAACACCCTGATTGATGTCGGATGATTGTTCATGTATAGCGGATAATACGCCACATGAACTTGCCTCAAACATATATTCGCTTTTGGTGTATCCAATTTTCCGGATAACACTACGGGCAATCTCCTGTACATCTAAATAAGCTTTTGATTTTACTTCACCCGCCAACACCACTTGTCCCGTAGTTACCAAAGTTTCGCAGGCCACTTTTGATTGCGGGTCAAATGCAAGAAAGTTATCAATTAACGCATCTGAAATCTGGTCAGCTACTTTATCGGGGTGTCCTTCGCTTACAGACTCTGATGTAAATAAATACGGCATGAATTAAAAATTTAGGTCGCAAAGATAAGGGTGTAAGCACAACGAAAAAAGTCTCCCTGAAGAAACGGGAGACTTTTAAACATATCTTGATAACTATGTGAATCATCAAAGTTTTGAATACACAAGTCTCAATCTTATACGACGGGGATTGGAATCTGCCGGACCTGTATTTCCCTCGAATCTTACCCGCCCTTTTACAATGGATGGGTTTACAGCTACTCCAATACGCTGGTCAGTTCCCGGAGGAATACCGAATTGTTCAGTTATTATGAATGGGGCAAATAACCGGAGGTCGTATAAAGACTGTGTGCCAGTTAGTACATGTTGTACATAACGGGAAATATTAAACTTCCATGATTTAACCGGATTTCCAAAACCGTCAACAGAATTTAGCGGTACGCTGCCAAAAACACCAAGGTTCAAAGCCCCGGAAGAAGTAAAAGGCACGTCGTATGGAATAACACGAAATTTATAATTAGAAGCAATAGTAGGATCCGAAGCATCCAGGTACAGAAATTCTGGTGTACGGAAAGTAAGGTCACTGATATCGTATAATTGCTCAACAATAAGCTCAGCCCGGTGAATAACCCTGTTGTTTAATCCAGCGAGGGCAGGTATTTTAAGAGTAGCAAAGGTGCCGGGTGAATTTTGTATATAAACCACCGGATCAGGGGTAGTTCCATTATTTAGCGATGCCAGTAAGGGTGTCCCTGAATAATCCCGTTTGACAAAATTTGCCGCTGCACTGCTCCCATTAAAATAAAAATAGGCAACTGTAGTATCCAAAGTAGAAGGGCCACCTTTATTATACCGGTAATATATGGCAAGTTTGGTATTTACACTCGGCAGGTCAAAACCCATAACAGCATTTCCGGAACTCATAGATTGAAGTGCAAACCCTTTAAATCTGCTTCTGAATGCAGAATCATTAAGATAGGCACCGGTAGCAGAAGAATCATAATTAAGTAACCGGGTACCAAAAGTATTATCCAGTTTTATCCTAAGTTGATTTTTAGTGGTGTCCTTATAAGCTTTAATAGAGTCATTTAATGTGCTTGGGAGGAATGTTCTCGATCCTAACAGGTTTGAATAGGTAAAATCATTTTTCCGGACGAGATAATTTGAATCACTTTTAAAATTATTTGACTGATCCAGCTCATATACATTAATGGTTTGAGCAGTATTGGTGTCACCATATGTTTCGATGTAATCGAGTACCAATACTACAGAGTCAATATGGAGGCTATCCGGGGGTTTATTTAAAAAAAAGTATTTGTAAAATGGAGGTTTCAATTCTAAAAAAAGCCTGGCATCTGTCTTTCCAAAAAAGGGGTCGTTATTAATTCTACCAAGAAAAAATTCATCCCCTTTAGCTATGTAGAGTGAATCGTTAGCTAAACCAAATGTGTCATTAAAAGCCTGAACGGTTATAGTAGTATCAAATGTGTTGATATTATCAACTGGTGGGATCAGTCCGCCTCCCAATTCTGTTGCTTCATTAATTTTTTTACAGGCAGAAAATACAATAGCAACCGAAGCTACGATTGCTACAAATAATAAAACGAGGGATCTGTTCTTCACAAAAAAATATTACTGGGTTATGATTAATGTTTGACCGGGCCTTTAAAAAATAACAGCCTCTTTTATGCCTTATTTATTTGCCCGCAAGGTCGCCATACAGTTGTAAATAGTCTGTTAAATCTCCGTCAGGGTTATACAGTAATGTCTTCTTTCCCCGCACTTTAGAAAATTCATCGACTAATTTTTTCTCTATTTTTTCTGCGCCAAATGTAATAGCATCTGCAAACGTAGCACCACCCCGGAACATAGCCGTATTAGTAGCATCTTTATATATCTCAAGGTCTTTATCTTTTAAAGAAGCATGAATTAATGCTTTCTTTACAAAGTCACTACCCAATTTTTCTTTAAACGTATTCTGGCCAATAGTGTAAACAATTTTGCTATGTGCAAAAACAGGCTCTTTCTTATACACTGTTTTTAAATACGCAGGAATCAGTCCTGTCATCCAGCCACTGCAATGAATAATATCCGGAGGCCAGCCAAATTTTTTTACCGTTTCTAAAGCACCTTTACAATAAAAAATAGTCCGGAGGCCATTATCATCATACCATTTCTCCTGTTCATCATGAAAAACAAATTTTCGCTTGAACAAATCTTCATTTTCAAGGAAATAAACCTGTAGCCTTGCACTTGGTAAGGAAGCTACTTTAATTTGAAGAGGCATGTCTTCATTATCCACTGAAACATTAATGCCCGACAATCTCACCACTTCATGCAGGCGATGCCGGCGTTCATTAATAATGCCGAAGCGGGGCATGATGCAACGAACTTCAAAATTATTGTCATTAGCCTTAATGGCCAGCTTGTTTGCAATCTCCGAAAAATCTGTCAGTTCAAGGTAAGGCGACATTTCGTTGGCAATAAATAAAATTCTTTTCTTTGCTGACATGGGCTTCCTGTTTAATTTATGCCTTTTGTAAAGGCGGGCAAAGGTAGTTATTTTGTGCCGGATTGGGATG
>JBKJLR010000081.1:0-4175 GCA_046596865.1 Chitinophagaceae bacterium | reverse complement strand
AGCGTCGTGGTGTATGTACAAGGGTATATACAACTACTCCTAAAAAGCCAAACTCTGCGTTGCGTAAAGTTGCTAAAGTTCGTCTGACCAATAAAATTGAGGTGATTGCCTATATTCCCGGAGAAGGACATAATCTCCAGGAGCACTCCATTGTGCTGATCCGTGGTGGAAGGGTAAAAGATTTGCCTGGTGTTCGTTACCACATTGTTCGTGGCTCATTGGATACTGCCGGTGTGAAAGACCGTAAGAAGAGCCGTTCTAAGTATGGTACTAAGAAAGAAAAAGCAAAAAAGTAATTAATGTATATAAGGTAAATACAAATACATAATAAAACTACAACGTAATTTTTTAAGATATGCGGAAAGCACAAGCCAAAAAACTCCCTTTAGCGCCAGACCCTAAGTTTAATGACAAACTGGTAACCCGTTTTGTAAATAACCTGATGTGGGAAGGAAAGAAAAGCGGAGCTTTTAATATTTTTTATGATGCATTGGACAAAGTAGCCAAGCAAACCAGTGAAGATGGATATGAAGTTTGGAAAAGGGCTTTGGTGAATGTAACTCCGGGGGTAGAAGTTCGCAGCCGCCGAATTGGTGGAGCTACATTCCAAATTCCTGCTGAAGTTCGTCCTGACAGGAAAGTTTCCTTAAGCATCAAATGGCTTATCCGTTACAGCCGCGACAGGAATGGCCGCAGTATGGCTGATAAATTAGCCGGCGAAATTGTAGCCGCATCAAAAGGTGAAGGCGCAGCATTTAAAAAGAAAGAAGATACTCATCGTATGGCTGAAGCCAACAAGGCTTTTGCACACTTTAGGATCTAAAAGATACAAGAGCACAACTTCCACTGACCATTCTTTGCAAAGAGGATGGTTTTTTTATTGCTTGAAGTATTCCAACCATGGACCTGAATACTATTCTATTTTGAAGACAACAAAGGAGAATTCTAATAATAAATTTATTGCCGGTCTAAGTGCTTATGTAATACTGGGTTTTTATAAATCTAATCTAATAGCAAAGTAGTACTTAAGAGCATTTATTTGCCTGGCTCTAAATACCCATACATTTTTTTCTAAATAATTTTGTGGTTTAAGCGTTAATTTTTTCTCCTTATTTTCGGGATCTCCCAAAAACAAAAAAGCATCATCACTGATGCTTTTCATTCAGGGTTAAGTTTGGTTACGACTAAATTTTAAAACCAACAGTCAACAACGCATTGCCACCTGTTTGTTTTATAGTTGCTCCGGAGAAAGAAGAATTTTGCAGGCGATAACCAAAATGAACATCCTTGCCCATTGTGTGTACATAAGTAAGGTCGATGAACATGCCTTTGTTCCTGTAACCTAATCCGCCGCTTAGCGAAAAACGGCTTCCTTTTTCTGCATGTCCCAAATCTTTATAGGGATTGCCATAATAAGCAAGACCAAGCCTTGCCATAATGGTAGTAAATTTTAATTCCCCACCAGCTTTAAAATTAAAAGTTCCTTTGTAAGCATTATCAATTGCCCTGTTCAGTGATTTAAGATAGTTCCTGGATTGCGTGTCGTCATTGTCGGGATCGGTTGTAAAAGAAGAAGATTTATAATTGACATATTCAATATCCGCTGTTAAAAACCCCTTTTGCTTTCTTACATCTTCAATTTCCCGAAGCACATACGATGCACTTGCCATAATACGGTAAGGAGTAAACATCCAGTATTTAAATTCAGCATCGGTTCCATTAGTAAACAGACCTGACTCTTGCGTCAGCATTCCTTTATAGGTTTCAGTATTGGTAGTGACTGATGCGTTATACTTATCTGTCAGCATATAAAAAGTAGGAGTATGAACAGCCAAACCAAGCCTTACATATTCCACTGGTTTGTAGATAACACCTACTTTCAAGTTTGCTCCATTGCCGCTGGTTGTCAGGTTTTCAGTGATGGAGGCAAAATCAAATTTGTTGGTAGAATTCGTAGTGGCATCTGCTTCAGTAAAAGTGGCTTCTCTTTCAAAATGTACAAAAGGAACACCCAGGGTGCCGCCAAAATAAAATTTATCATTTTTATTCCCGGCAAATCCTAAAGCCAGTTCTGTGATACCTCCTCTGTTTGTAACCATATTCTCTTGCAATAAACCTGTGGCTATAGGTGCTCTTGTCTGAAACTGGTAGTTACCCGATGTGCCGCCCGCAATGGTGTCTATCCAGTAAGTATTAAATGCAAGGCTGGTGCCGAAGGGATAATTCCCCGATACGCTGTTGGCGTCTTTATCATTCTTGTTTTTTATTTCTTCCAAAAACTTTTGCGAGTAGGAACTTTGATTATTTGCACCCCGGTATAACAGGTTGCTGCTAAAACTGGCCGTCCTGTTTACAGCAATCGCTACAGCCATTCCGGATTTATTTTTTTTGTGAGCATCTGTTCCCGTGCCCAGGACTATGCCGCTGGTGCCAAATGAAAGGCTGCTTTTTTTATCTTTTTCAGTACGACCAAAGTAGGTAGCTTTATTACTTAGAAAATTATAACCGGGAGTTAATACAAAATCTCCCGTTTTGTAGAAACCCAACCCTGCCGGATTTACAAAAGTTGCGGAAAGGTCACCGCCAAGGGATGTCATGGCACCCCCTACCGCTTGTTGCCTTGCTGTTCCGCTGGGAGTGATCCAGGAATAACGTAAAGCATCGGCCGGCTCCTGTGCAAACAGGGATACCGATGACACAATACAGGTTAGTATGAAAAATATCTTTCTCATGGTATGATGAATTAAAGGCAATGAATAATATGTTCAGAATTTGAACGCTGTTTATCAAACCTCCCCTTACGGGGAGGCTTGGAGGGGCTATTTAAAATCTTCTTACAGGTGCAGGAGTACTGCCACCGGATGATGAACCGGAGCTGCCTGAGCTGTTAGTGGAAGAAGAATTATTTGTATTAGAATTATTACCGGATGAATTGTTACTATTGTTGCCCTTGAAAACATCCCTCAGTATATTACCTGAATTGCTGTTATTTGAATTACTATTTCTCGGAGCTGAATAAGTATTGTTGTTGGAAGAACCATTGCCCGAACCACTATTCTTGGGATTCGAGTAATTACTATTCGTCAGCGCATTGTTATTATATGAATTCAGGTTGAAAGTTCTTGGCCCCGAGTAGCTAACATTAGTTTTTGGATTAACGATTATGTAACTCTGGTAGTAGGGATTGTAATGATTGTTCCAGTAAGAAGAAGGTGTCCACGGGTTATTAAAGCAACTACAATTATATGAACTATAATTATAGCGGCTGCTATAGTAGTAAGGATCATCAAGATCAGACCAGCGGTTACGGTTTCTAACTTTCATCCGCACATACTGATCGTCATAATATTCATCATCATTGCGGTATTGGCGGTCATCATCTTTTGTTTCTTTCTTCACATATTCTTCCTGCGGACGGGCGGGAGAATAATAAACATCATCAGGGGTTTGACCGGTTTTGTAAGAAGTGGTACAACTGCTTAATGCGGCTACAGTAACTGCCAGGAGTAAAATTTTTGAGTTCATGGCAAAAAGGTTTAGTCGGGTTAAAAATGAAGTTACTACTTTTGTGCGACTTTAAATGTAACACAAACGTTTGCGTACAAGCAACAAAGATTTAACCAATTTCTGTAAGTATTGCGGGCCAGGCTGTTAATTAAAAACAAAAAATATTCAATTGCTGAGGCCATAACTGCTACGAGATTCAGTTCTTTCATCCCGCAGCTTACAAGATTAAGTAAAAGAATTATATGACTAAAGAAATAACGCCTAGAGATAAAGATTATTCACAATGGTACAATGACCTTGTTTTGAAAGGTGACCTGGCTGATTATTCGGCGGTGAAAGGCTGTATGGTCATTAAACCCTATGGGTTTGCTCTATGGGAAAACATGCGGGATGCATTAGATAAAATGTTCAAGGATACCGGGCATGTAAATGCGTATTTTCCATTATTTATACCTAAAAGCTTTTTAAGTAAAGAAGCAGCCCATGTGGAAGGATTTGCGAAAGAGTGTGCAGTAGTAACACATTATCGTTTAAAAAATGACCCCAATGGTGGTGGTATTATCGTTGACCCTGATGCAAAATTAGAAGAAGAACTGATTGTGCGCCCCACCAGCGAAACCATAATCTGGAATACATATAAGGATTGGATAAAATCTTATCGTGACCTG
>JBKJLR010000128.1:0-3238 GCA_046596865.1 Chitinophagaceae bacterium | reverse complement strand
TTTCAAGGGCATACATACCGGCTGCACCTGCAAAATCCAAATGCAGGTTTTGATAGTTACGCTATGGCTTTATGGTGGACTGCCATGCGGGTTATAACAGCAGGTAACGAATTTAATCCTTCTACTCCCGAAGGCAGAGGACTTGCATTTTTAATAGCAGTTTTTGGATACACTATTTTTGGTTATGTCACCGCCACATTTGCCACATTTTTTATAGGGCGGGATGCGGAAGAAAAAGATGCACCTTTAGCAGGCGCAAAAGATGTAGCTGAGTTGAAAAAAGAAATAGGCGCACTTAGAAAATCAATTGATGATTTAAAAGGGAAATTTTATTAAGCAGTTTTTTATCTCTTTCTTTAATGTATAACTCTTGTACTAATATGATTAAAATAACCATTAAAGGAGTAGCTAACACAAGTCACCACCCACCGGTTAAAGGATTGATTAATAATTGCGCTATGATATGAGTGCAGGAGGAATGCTTATTAATTTTTGCTGCACCATAGAATAGACATGATAAAATTGCTTTCAACTACCTGAATTACTATATACATACGGGCAACAATTGCTGCCGTAGCAGGACTTTTCATTAAAGCTACCAATACCCCAGGTATCATTGCTATCAACGTACCAAGGTCGGAATGAAATTCAGCATGCCTGCAATAATGGCTAATGCAACGCCCACAAACCCCAACACAAAGCCAACCTTGCAAAAGAGCTGCAATCGCAACACAATGCAAACCGTCTTCGGAGAGACAGATCATACGACCTGTCTAATAAACTTTTCAATACTCTACTTTTCCCAAGACATTAAATTCGAAACACCAAGCCCTTCCACCACCCATTAAAACAGGCAACCCCTAAGGCAATAGTAAATTCAGTGGTGAAATAAACTAAAAGCCCTCTGCAATAATTTCAAGCAGCCCCTTATTTTTAATAATAACTTTTCTTGCTTCGGAGGTGAGGATACCTTGCTCTTTGAAAAAAGAAAGAACTCTTACAACGGTTTCCTCCGTGGTTTCAGAATAACAGGCAATGTCTGCCTTTGACATGGTAATAGCAGGTTCTTTGTCGTTGGTTTTATACTTTTCGTTTAAAATAAGAAGTATTATAGCAACTCTTTCTTTAGCAGATTTATGAGATAAAGAACCAATTAAATTAATCCATACATTAAATTCAAAACTTAGGATTTCAACTAAATTGAATGACAAAATGGATGAACGTTTTGCAATATCTAAAAAACCTCTGCCATCAAAAACCTCAATCTCACTTTCCTCTAAAATAATAGCAGATACAGGGTGCTTTTCATTACATAAAAGCGGACGGAAACCAAAATATTCCCCAACAGTATATATGTAAACAATGCGGCTTTTGCCATCTTCCCCGGTTTGTTCAATTTTTATTTTGCCCCTTTTTAATTTGTACACCGCTTTTGGTATGCTTCCTTCATGGTATAACTTTTCTCCTTTTTTAAGGCGTATTGTTTTTGATATATCATTCAATTCATTCATATAAACAGGTAATACTCCATGAAACAGTTTATCACTTTTAAAATGGTATTTTGACATATCAAAATTCATAAAAAAATATTTTTTAAAGGTTGACAATCATCAACTTTCTTGGATTAAAGTTAGGCTTACTTTGTTATACTAAAATCAACAACATAATTCCTAAATAAAATAATAAAATGAAATTAAAAAATCTATTCGCCATCAGTATCTCTTTGTTTCTTTGCGCAACAGTTTTACCATCCTGTGCAAAAAAAATAGTATTGACTAATACAGGCATAGCTCCTGCTGCACAAGCAAATGCTAAAATAAAACAAGGAAAAGATAAAAACTATGAAATACAGGTAAAGGCTACCCACTTAGCTCCCTCAATGAAATTAAACCCTCCTAAAAAAACTTATGTAATATGGATGGTGACCGAAATTAATGGCACTAAAAACATCGGTCAGTTTCAAAGCGGTACAAGTCTTTTATCAAAAACTTTAAAAGGTTCAATAAAAACAATTACTTCATTTAAACCGATGAGTTTTTTTATAACTGCAGAGGATGAAGCAAAAATAAATTATCCCGGGAATATGATAATACTAAAATCTTATTAATAACACACAAACCATGAAAATGACTTTCGGTTATCCCTAAAAGTTGAGAAAAGCTTCACTTCATATTCCAAACATTATTGATTACCATAAAATTTGTGATTATGAAATATCAAATCAAAAACATATTAGTGCCAATAGATTTTTCTGAAGTAGCGAACAATGCTTTGGAAGTAGCATTAGCAATGGCAAATCGCCACAATGCCGCGATACAACTACTTCATGTAGTTCAACCGCAACTTTATTTTGACGCCCCAGGGATGCATGGAGCCATTTCCGGAATAGAGCAAACATTAATAAAAGATGCCGAAAAAAATATAAAAAAGCATGTGGCAGTTATTCAAAAAAATAACCAGATAGCGGTAAATGCCCATGTTGAAATAGGTGCTGTGGCTACCTGCGTAAGTAAATATGTCCTTGATAATCAAAAAGATCTGGTAGTAATGGGTACACATGGAGTATCTGGCTGGAACGAATTTTTTCTTGGCTCCAACGCAATGGCAACCATAAAGGAATGTAGCTGCCCGGTGCTTACCATTCCGCCATCTTTTAAAAAAAGAACCTTTGGTGCTGTTTTATATCCGATACGAAACGTTGATGGTGTTGTGGAAAAATACGATTACCTAAAACCAATAGTTGAAAAGAATGAGGCAAAAATTCACTTGCTGGGGGTCGCACAATTAAATGATGAATATGAGATAACCTTTTTAACCAATAAATTAAAAGCAGTAAGGGAAGCTATTCAACGCAATTATGAATATATTTCTTACGAAACGCACCAATGCGCCAATATAGCCTCAAAAATTTTGGAGGTGGCAGATACAAGGAAAGACGACATAATGATCATTAATGCTACCCTTGATAAAACATGGTATAAATTTTTTAGCGGCAGTTACACACAGCAAATTGTAAACCATGCTAAAATACCTATACTCTCCGTAAAACCATCCCTTACACCGGAACTGATCATACAAAGACAACAGTATTTTGCAGCAGAATTTGAGCACTATAGTCCGTTTATGCTGCACCCCTTTTAAAATTTAAATTATGATTAATAAAATAGAGATATTAAACCTGAACACATCGCACTACAAACAATTACTGGAAGCTATGAAGGCTGCCTATATTAACTGG
>JBKJLR010000289.1:0-3847 GCA_046596865.1 Chitinophagaceae bacterium | reverse complement strand
GGAATGATTTTTATTTTACTGCCATTTTTTACTACAATACGTTGACTTTGCGATGGCGATAAGGAAGCAGTTTCTAATAGATCCTGTGTGGCTTTTTCTGTACTGTTAGTTTTTTGGTCAGACCATTTTGCAATGGCTTTGTCAAACCGGGTCTGGTCAAAAGGTTTTAATAAATAATCCACCGCATGGGCTTCAAATGCTTTGATAGCATATTCATCAAAAGCGGTGGTGAAAATAACGGAGGGTGGTTGTTCAATCAGTTCCAGCATTTCAAAGCCGGTTATCTTAGGCATTTGAATATCAAGAAAAATCAAACCAGGCTGGTGCTGCTGAATAGCTTTTAATCCTTCAAAGCCATCATTACATTCCTGCATCAATTCTAACTGCGGATGCTTTTGCAAATATTCTTTTACAATGCTTCTGGCCAATGGCTCGTCATCTATAATAATTACTTTGCTCATGTTTTTTGTTTGTTAAACCCTCCGGGGATTGTAGTTTATTGTCTAAGGAAACCCCTGGAGGATATTAAGTTGTCAGCGGAATTTTAACTATAGTTGTAAAGATATTTTCTTTTGCACCAGTGGCCAATAAGTCTGTTCTGGCAAACAATAAATACAATCTACGTTGTATTGATTTTAACCCAAAGCCGGTTCCCTGTTTAGGTGATGATGTTTCGGGATCAAAAGGATTCGAAACGGTGATGACTAAATTATTTTCTTCTTTCGCTGCGTGTAATCTTATTATCGTTTCACCTATCGTGTCGTACAAACCAAACTTAATGGCATTTTCTACTACGGGTTGTAATATCAATGCGGGTAGTTTTAATTGTTTTATACTATCATCTACCTCAATTTCTGTGTTAAGCCGGTTACCAAACCGCACTTTTTCAATATCCAGGTAAAGTTGCAGGTATTGTAGTTCTTCCCCCAACGTTACCCATTGAGTTTCTTCTTTTTTTATCGTACCCCGTAAAAAATCAGACAACTGCTGTACCATTTTCCTGGCTTCCTCCGGTCTGCTGCCAATCAGCGCATTAATAGAATTCAAACTGTTGAATAAAAAGTGTGGCTGCAGTTGCTGACGAAGTTTAAATAACTCAGCCTCTTTGGCTAATTTTTCTGCATCCATTTTTCTTTCTTCGTTTTCCTTTTGCTCTTTCTGGTTGTACCAGAGAATACTGATCATGGTAACACAGCCTAATAACAAAAAAGCAATACTGAAACGGATCGACAAAGAATGATGAAGCAGGTCATTATATCCGGGGTAATAACCGAGTGATAACCTCAGTAACAATTTTGCCAGTAACAGCCAGACAATCGTAAGAAAAAGGCAAATGGAAAATAGGTTGATATACTGCTGACCCCGGGGAAGATAATAGCGAAGTGTATTCATGACCAGCAGGGATGCAAAGAGTAATAGTATATTGCAGATAGCACTGTCAATAATGGCTACGTTCCAGGGTAAACCAAAAAAATGAAGCACAAAAATATTATCAGCCATCATCACCAGCCAGCAGATGATGAAGATGATACGAAATTTTGTTATGGATAATGGTGAATCCGACATACTGTTTATACAAGATTCAATAATTCCTGGCTTTTGCCAAAGCGGATCTGTTCTGCTTTTTTGTAAACAATATGCAGGTAACTGTCTGCATTTTCTTTTTCCTCTATTCTTGAATAGACTTCCGCACCATCAATCAAATCATTCAGTTGATATAATTCACTCACACTGATGAATTGCCATTGTACTAATTGCTGTTGGCGGTTAAAAAAAATTTCTTCCTCCTTTTTGCCCAGCAGTTGTGCTTTATGGAAGGCTTCTTCTTTACTATTGGCCGAAACCAGGCGGAGTTGTTCATCAAACTGTGCTGTATGGTTGCCATCGCCGCAGATGATGCGAAAAACCATTTTTGCAAGATACCAGTTCATATAAGTTAATTGGTTGGTTTTGTATTTCCCACTCACTACTCACCATTCTCCACTCACTTTTTAGTAACTCTTAATTTCAATTCCTCCAAAGAGAACGGTTCCCTTTAGCAATAATATTTTTTGCGGGTTATCAGTGAGGGTTTGCATGTTACGCTTATCTTCCATACCTCCAAAAATGGTAACAGCTTCTGACTTTACTGTCCAGTTGGAAGGAATAATAAGTTTGGTGCCTCCAAAAATGGTAGTGAGTTCGATAACGGCAGTTCCGGTAAAATCTGCCCGGGTAAGATCCAGTTCGGTGCCACCGAATATATTTACCAGATCACCGCCTTTAAAATTTTTGGAAATAATATTCTTTTTTGCCCCGCCAAAAATTGACGTGCTGTCCACAAAGTCCTCCTGGTAATCTTTCTGGCTTTCGTAAGTTTCATCAGCAACTGTTGTTTCATCTATTGCCGTACCTGTCAGGGATGTCTTTTTTTTTTGATTCTCCTGCCAGTTTAAAGAATGACGGCGACGTGGCTTTAATACGAGGAATGCCCCCAATCCAATTAATGCTACCGGCCAGATATAACGGCGGAGAGAAATATCGGGATAAAGATCTGTAAACAAAAATGCACTTCCGATAAATATCATGATCAGCCAGGAGCCGCCTTTGAAATTATGTTTGAAGCCAATATAAAACCCAAGGGCGATTAAAAATGTTTTCCAGCTGAATAACCACTCAGGTAAATCAGGATTGCTAACTCTTATTAAAGCTGCAACACCAATCAGAAGAATAAAAATACCTGTCCATACATTATTATGACCACTGCGGCCATCAATATTTTCACAACGCCTTTTGAATTCTTCTCTTCGATCATTTCGATATTCACTCATTTCTTTCAAATTTTATTCAAAACTATGGGGTGTATAACTAATCGTCAATAGTGAATGGGTGTTATGCCCCCACAGGTCGGTGAATGGCGGTAAAGAAAGGGTGAAACAAGTGGGGTTATTAAAAACCCGGACTTAGTTCAATGAACTGCTCCAGATCAATTGATAAGGATCAGTTTTTCCTTTGATACAGGTAAACAGGAAACAGGTAATGAAAGGCATATGGACAGGCACATCACCATTGTCAAAATCAATAGCCATCGTACCGCTTACAAATGTTTCAGTAGAGGAAGTTTCCAGGGCCTTGAGACCGGAGGGCATGGTTTCGTTGCCATATCCTTGTTCATAGCGGCGGTAGGCTAATCTTTCTACCAGGTTCTGTACAAATTCAGGCTGATCAAGGGCTGCAGAGATGTGTAGAGTTTGTTTCATAACAATTTCTTTAACTGTCAGGACCCATTTTCTGTCTCCACCTTTTCAATCCCTCGGAGGGTCTGTTCTATTATCTACGTATTAGATGCAGTAAATGCCTTAATTACTTACTAAGGGATTGTGAAAGTTGCGGGGAGGAGGGCTTAATCGTAAATTTTTTTACGATGACCAATATCTATTACAAAAACGGTGAGGATTTTATCTTCAATATTATAAATAACCCGGTAATCACCTATTCGTATTCTGTAGCCAGGTCTGCCGGTTAGTTTTCTGTAACCTGCCGGACGGGGATTATTTTTCAGCTTTCAGCTCTTTTACAGCTTTATCAAAAGGAATGAAACGATGCTTACGTTTCATAGCTATATCATAGACCTTAATATCTTCCATTTCTTCTGCCAGCCCCAGTAGTTTTTTATACTGGTTCATCGGAATTTGTACAGTCACCGGCTTTCCTTTTTTGTTCAGTACTATTTGTTCTGTAATTCTCATGGGATTAATGATTATATTTCAAATTTAGATTATTTTTTTTTGGAAAAATATAAACGCCTTGTTTGCTTATTAAGGGATTGTGAAAGTCACGGGAAGAGGTTTAGGATCACGGGCCTGGT
>JBKJLR010000084.1:0-5964 GCA_046596865.1 Chitinophagaceae bacterium | reverse complement strand
ACCGGACGTTTGGGTATAGATATTCATGCCACCGCCGGTAAAGGCGATGTGGGTTTTTGCGGCAACTGGACATTGGAGATCTCAGTAAAACAACCAGTGAAAGTTTATAAAGGGATGCCCATCGGTCAGCTTATTTATTTTCCGGTGGATGGAGAGATTGAAATTAAATACAACCAGAAAAAAAATTCTAAGTACGCCAATCAACCTGATAAGCCGGTGGAGAGTATGATGTGGAAGAATACATTTTAAACCCCAAACCCCTAAAGGGGCTTTAAAAGGTTCATTACAGTAAATAGACTCTTTTCGTTACGAAAAATATTTAATTCATTTTCCAGATTGTATAATTAAGTATCGTTGCAAAACTTACCCAACTGATGTATGGAACTAACAACCATGCTGCAGTTTTACTTATTGGTGCAAACGCATATATGGTGAGCAAAATAAAAATCCACAGGGTAATTATTTCAACTACCGCCCAACCAATCTGGTGCTGATTGAAAAAGATAAATGACCAGAAGAAGTTCAGCACCATTTGAACAGCAAATAAAATAATGGCTGTTATTTTAACTGTTCCATTAGAATCTGATTTCCATATCATGAACAAAGCAATCCCCATCATCACATATAGTGTCGTCCACACCGGACCAAATAGCCAACTTGGGGGATTCCATGTTGGCTTATTAATCGTTTGATACCAACCCGGAATTTCTGAACTGGTAAAAAATCCGCTTGCAGCCCCGATAGCAACAGGAATTATTATAGCGATGATAAGTTTTACGATATTACTCATATGTATTTAACAACGTCAATAGGAATTTGTTTAAAGAGCATCCACACCAAACTTCTTATAATAAGCAATCAACCAAGCCACCACTTCATTGTAGCTTCTTTTACCAGCAGGTTGATTATTGGCTTTTAAAAAATGTCCGTATCCCCACATAACAATTGGCTCAACGGGGTTTCTATATTTTTTATAAAAATCCCTGAATTCTTTCTGGTCTCTCAACACCTGCGGATGTGCTTTTTGCTGGTATGATTTTCCCAATGAAGTATCCCTGCGAAATACTTCTCCAACAGCATAATTATACATGTCGTAATACACTGAATAACGAAAGGCATTGGAATTATAACTGCGGCATGCAAGAAAGCCAACGAAATTTGCTTCGTTTTCTTTTCCATAACCTAACTGGTGAGCCATTTCATGTGTGGTTACATAAGGTTCCAAAAAACGGGGAACAGTCGTATTCACCTGCCCTTCGCCGGAAAAAGGATTATAATAACCCTGGAAACCCAAATAATTTCCGAGGTAACTAAAAAAGGAAGGTTTTATAGACCTGGGTGTGTAAGTAAGAAAAGAATATTTTTTTGCCACTTCACCGTAAGCTTCCACTGCGGTGCTGAACAACCTGCTTTTTTTATCAAATGAATCCCGCTGTGCTGCTGTTACAAATCCGGCATAATAATTTGCCCGGCTTTGCATCACCTGGGTCAGTGTATCAAGATCCGGTAAAGTATATGGTCGTACATCTAAATTTAACTGGTAAGCAATACCCCGGCGGTTATAATTTAATCCCCACAGCAGGTTGAAAAATACATACATGAACAGTAAAATGAAAATGCCCTGCTGTAAAGCAACCACAAAATAGCGGCGGTTCAGTTGCTTTTTAAAAAGGAGCTTAAAAAATTTGAAGACTTTGTAAAGGATAACCACCGTCAGGAAAGCATAAAATAAATCACCAACACTGAAAGGAATCCAGCCAAAAAGCAATCGCTGTGCCCTGGCAATAATGGGATATACACCATGGCTGTAGTTTCTTTCCACCCATCCGGGATACCAGGACGCCCATTTGATCAGGATAGTGAAGACAATGAGTAGTACCCAACTCCAAATTTTCATAAGGCGGGCAAACAAACGGGACAGAAATTGTTGCAAACTTCAAAATTTAAGTATCTTCAAAATCAGGCATTTAAACAAGACCGGGACGACAAAAATAATCTAAAATCTGCCTTAAAATATCCCTTTATTCCCCTACCTTTGCACACTCTTTAAAAAGTTGATAAATGAGCCGTCGCCGGGAGTTCGAGATAGCTTTTGTAGGTTTGAAACCCGGGGTTCATGAATACAGCTATTCGATTAATGATAAGTTCTTTGAGGTATTTCAGCAGCAGGACTTCCGTCAGTGCAAAGCCAATGTAAAACTTTCGCTTGATAAGCACAGCAGTTTTATGTCGCTTAAATTTGAAATTGGCGGAACACTGGAAGTAACTTGCGACCGTTGTAACAGCAATCTGCCATTGCAACTGTGGGATGAGTTTAACCTCACCGTTAAAATGGTGGAAGATCCTGCATTGATGAACGAACAGGAAGAAGATCCGGATATGTACTATATCGCACAGAGCGATAGTTATATTGATGTAGCTAGCCTGATCTATGAATTCATCAACCTGACTATTCCAATGCAGAAAGCCTGTGATTTTGAAAAAATGGACGGACCGCATTGTAACGCTTCTGCACTGGACGTACTAAAAAAAATGGAGCCTGGTCCGGTTGATCTATCAAGGCCGGCTGAAGAAACCGAATCAAAGGAGAATCCAATCTGGAAAGGATTGGAAAAGTTTAAAGATTTAGAATAAGCCTTCGTCAGGCTCAGGATGACAATGGGCTAAAATATATTTATTTTTTTATTTTAATATTTGAGTTATGCCAAATCCCAAACGCAGACACAGTCAGCAAAGAACTGCAAAACGCAGAACGCATTATAAAGCTACTGCTGCTACATTAACTACCGACAGCACTACAGGTGAAATACATGTTCGCCACCGTGCCCATGTAAGTGAAGGAAAACTTTATTACAAGGGTAAAGTGGTATCAGAAAAAGCACCATTGAGAGCACAGTAAGACAGATCTTACCTGCCATTTTTTATCCCGATATCTGTTCGCCCTGGTAAGGCGGGTGGTAATTATCGGGATTGTTGTTTTGTCAAATTCACCCATTAAATGTTTTTATTTCACCGATCGTATGAATATAGGTATCGATATGATGGGTGGCGACTATGCCCCGCTGGAAGCAGTGAAGGGGGTGCAACTGTATCTGTCCGGTCATAACATTCCTGCTAAGCTGGTACTGATTGGTGATAAAGAGTCGATAGAAAAACTTCTTTCCGAACATAACATTACGACAGAGCATATCATTATTGTTCATGCCGGACAGGTAATTGACATGCAGGAGCATCCTACCAAAGCCTTAAAAGCAAAACCTGAATCTTCGATTGCCATTGGTTACCATTGGTTGAGCTCCGGCAAAATGGATGCTTTCATAAGTGCCGGCAATACCGGGGCCATGCTGGTGGGAGCCTTGTTTAGTATTAAGGCGCTGGAAGGAGTAATCCGACCTACCATTTCATGTATTGTACCCAAAGTGGATGGAGGAACAGGAGTTTTACTGGATGTTGGATTGAATGCTGATTGCAAACCCGAACAACTGAACCAGTTTGCTATTATGGGTTCAGTATATGCTCAACTCGTTTTAGGTATTAATGATCCCAAAGTGGGTTTGATAAACGTAGGGGAAGAAGAGGGAAAAGGAAATCTGCTGGCACAAGCCACCTATCCATTGCTGAAAAAAAATAAACACATCAACTTTATTGGCAATATAGAAGGCCGGGATCTGCTACTGGACAAAGCGGATGTCATGGTCTGCGATGGCTTCACCGGTAATATTATTCTCAAAATGGCCGAATCATTATATGAAATCAACCATATAAAAAAAGTGAACTCAGCATATTTTGAACGTTTCAATTTTGAAAATTATGGCGGCTCGCCGGTTCTCGGTGTGGCCAAGCCGGTCATTATCGGTCATGGCATCTCCGGTGCCAAATCTTTTATGAATATGATACATCTTGCACAAATAATGGTAGAAAAAGAAGTGATGCAGAAGATGAAGGAAAAACTTTCCTGATAGAATGCCTGGACTAAAAATACCATTTTGAGGGTATAAAGAAATTAGGGTGTTGAATTATCTTTAATTTAAACACCAGACTTTGAAGATCATCGCCACCATCCTTGCCATTATCGTTTTTTCTACATCGCTTTTTGCCCAAACAAATGATAATACTGTTTCAATCAGCAAAGCTATTTTCCTTCCTGCAGAGAAAACAATTTTCTGCAAACTGGGCGACAGGAATATTCCGGTTAAAATAGTACAATACGGAAATGCAAAAAATATTGTTTGCATAAACGTACATGATAATGAAACCACCTCTGTACAGGCTGCTAAATCTGTATTGGAAGAAATGGGCGGCACACTTATTAAAATTGAAAACAAACAACAACGGATCATACGCTTCAGGTTAAAAGGTGTTTTGTACTCTTTCGATCCCAACAGAATTTTCTCCCGGGTGGGCATTGAACAAACGCTGAGAGATAACAGGAAAATCAGCCGTGATGCTATAAATGAAGTGGAAAAATTTGCGCAGCGCATTTTACAACTCTTGCCCGATAGCAGTTCTTGTGTTATTGCGTTGCATAATAATACAGAAGAAGCCTTTTCAGTAAAAAGCTATTTGCCTGGCAGAGACAGGGAACCGGATGCCAAAGCCGTTTATAAAGACAGTCTTCAGGATGTGGATGATATAGTTTTAACAACAGACAGTGTTCTCTACCAGAAAATGGCTGCTGAGGGATATAACAGCATCTGGCAGAATAATGAAAAGGCAAAAAAAGATGGCTCTCTCAGTATTTACTATGGCGAAAAGAACAGGAGATACATCAATATAGAAACACAACATGGAAAGGTGGAGCAATACATAGAAATGTTGCAAAAGCTATTGACGATACTTGCTGAAGAAAACAAACTATTACCAGAAATCTCTGATATTTTACAATAACTCCTGAAAATCAACAAAACACTGTTGATAATTAATCGAAAAACTTTTGGCACAAAAGGCCTGAGACTGTATTTTTGCACTCCCTTAAAAGGGAAGGTAGATCTTGTAGCTCAGTTGGTAGAGCAATACACTTTTAATGTATGGGTCCTGGGTTCGAGTCCCAGCGGGATCACAAAAGCCTCCGGTCGGAGGCTTTTTCATTTCCTATACTTTTCATTTTGCACAATTTTAAAGTAGGTTTGTAATAATAACCAATTATTCATGTCAGAATATTTTAAAGATAAGGTAGTAGTAGTAACCGGTGGTACAGATGGAATAGGTAAGGCTCTTGTTGATGCCCTGATAAAGACAGGTGCCAAAGTAGCCACCTGTGCCCGTAATCATGATAAACTGTATCGCTTGCAATCAGAATATCCTTCTGCTCATTTATATACTATGGTTGCTGATGTTAGCAGTGAAAATGATTGTCGCCGTTTTATGGAAACCACCATCAAAGCCTTCGGAGGCATAGATATTCTTATCAATAATGCAGGAGTTTCCATGAGAGCCTTGTTAAAAGAAACAAATACAGAAGTCATCCATAAAGTAATGGACATTAATTTTTATGGCACGGTCTATTGCACCAAATATGCGTTGGATTCCATAATTGAAAGAAAAGGAACTATTGTGGGTGTATCATCTATTGCGGGTTACAGAGGTCTGCCCGGAAGAAGCGGCTACTCCGCCAGCAAATTTGCGGTTCAGGGCTGGCTGGAAGCTATTAAAACAGAACTGATGGCAGACGGGGTGCATGTTATGTGGGTGTGTCCCGGCTTTACTACTTCTAATATACGTAATGCTGCATTGAGCCAGGATGGAACTTCTCATGGTGAAACACCAATGGATGAAAGTAAAATGATGAGTGCTGAAAAATGTGCCGACCATATTTTACATGCCATCCGAAAAAAGAAAAGAACTTTAGTGCTGACATTTACAGGGAAAAGAACGGTGTTTATGCAAAAATTTTTTCCAAAATTAGCCGACAAACTAACTTATAAATTTTTCTTTAAGGATGGAAAGCTTGTTAAGTAGTTTCGG
>JBKJLR010000320.1:0-3236 GCA_046596865.1 Chitinophagaceae bacterium | reverse complement strand
CAGCGTAGGCAAGAGACCAACAGCACAACGGTAAGAGAGTTAGCTATTAGGTCGCCTCACCTATCGAAATATTTATTTAAATCCTTTCAGTCTTTCCTTCAACTCTTTATCAGAGATATTAGCTGCATCAGCTTTATCGTAAATAGAAAGGAGGAAAATACTTGTTTCGATAATCTTCACATAGGTAATCACTCTTGCTCCACCAGATTTACCTTTCCCCTTTGAAGAAATAGTCATCCGTATTTTGTAGCAATCATTACCAAGTGGGGTTCCCATTTTAGGTTCTTCCAGTAATTTAGCAGCAAGGATTGTAATGTCCTTTTTTAAAGAAGGATATTTCTTAGCCAGTTGCTTTAAATCCTTTTCAAAAGGAGGAGTGGGGATGATCCTAAAGTTTATTCAACAATTGGTTGAGAGATTTAGCTTTGGTTTTCGCTTTTTTATAGTTGTTTACGAAATCAACTGATTGCCCAAGGTTATCTAAAATCTTTTTCTCTTTTTGGGTGAGCTTCTTTGACGGGCTTGTTTTGTAGATGGCAGCATCTTCTTCTGCTATTGTAAACTCAATATCAAGGTCAGCAAGAAATGTCTTAACAGCCTTTTCCTGTTTTTTTGTCTTTGGGTTTACAATTACTTTCATTGGGTAAAAATACATTTTTTCTGTAAAATTTTCCTTCTTCCCCGCGGAGTGTCCAATAATAAACCTTCAAAGGCGATGTGTCGGATGATTTTGTGAGTGGGTTTGTGGTGCATTCCACGTTCAATGTACCGCTGTGCTGATAGCTATCAGCTCTACTTTCTTCCCTGCCTGGTGACCAATAATAAACCTTTACAGTCGATGTGGCGGATGGAATTGTTAGTGGTTTGTGGCACTCGCCGTTGAATGATAACACCGGGCTGATAGCTATCTGCCCCACTGCGCATACTATGCCTTCTTCCCCGCCGAATATGGCAAAGCCGACTTAGCTGGCTACATAGCATGAGGCCAAAATAGTTTGTATCTTAAATTATGACACAAATCGTAATAGATAAAAAAAAGTATGTGTTGCTGCCTGCAAAAGAGTATCAGGCATTACAAAAAAAAGCTGCGCTAAAAACAAGGCCAGAAAAATTGTTATCATTAGAGCAAGGCCGGGCATACAGCAAAAAATTAATTCACAAATGGGCAGCAGAAAAATTAAAGTAAAGCAAACTGCTGCTGAAAACATAGCTGCTATTTCCTGGTATATTGAGTCAAAAGGAATGCTGGTTACTGCGGAAAAATTTGCCGATGAAGTTTATGACTATTTTCTAAAGCTGGCTGATAACAGAAAATCTTATGCAATTTCCAGAGAGCCGGCAGGAGCTGCTTTAGGTTATAAATGCATCCCGTATAAAAAGAAGTACACAATAGTATTAATCGAATCAACCAATGAACTTATAATATGCGAATTCATTTCTTCAAAATTGATTCATTGGTAAGTAATTTTTTGCCACTTTACAGGTGTTGCGCCAAAAAATATCACGCCGCTTCCTCCCTGCAGGGTATCCAATAATAAACCTAATGTGTCGGATCCCTTGTTAGTGGATTTGTGGCACTCGCCGTTCAATGTTAACGCTGGGAAGATATCTATCGGCCCACTCCACACACAATCCCTTTTTCAGGGCTTACAGATGAACAATCTTCTTACTGCGAACTGCTTTTAATTCATTTAATGCCCGTTGCACATCTGCTTTTTTTCGTTCAATTTCCTTTAGCGTTATATCGGTATCAGGAATACCTTTAAGATCATTAAAAGATAGTTCTTTGCGGGCACCATCTAATTTGCTGATTGCTTTGTTATAAACCAGCTGAATACTGTCTAACCGGATTTGATTAACAGCCACGGACAACTGAGTATTTATTTTTTCCCAGTCAATTTTATCATAGGCCTGCTTCAGGCTGCTTTCCCATTTATTCCAGTCAAACTTCTCCATTTCTTTTTCATACGTGGCTTTCAATTCATCCTTTTCCTGCTGACTGAACACATCTGCAATACTTTTTTCTACCGCCTTCCACTGCACACTTTCTATCACTTTTTTAGATGATTCCATGGCTCTTTTAACCTGGTCTTCCTGGTATTTTTTTAATTCAGGAATGTTAGCCATTTCAATACTTGCAGTAATAAACTCAGGATTTATGACTGATGATATAAAACTGGCGAATGAAGGCTTTGCCGTCGCAACAGATCGATCCTGTTTTGCAGGAGCGGTTATTATCGAGGGGAGTTCCACTGTTTCGGCCTTAACTTTTGCATCAGAATTTTCTCTATTACTAAGACTGAACTGAGTAGATACATGTGCAAATGATACGGCACGACTGCCCTTCACTGTTTTGCTAATTAGTAATAAGGCGTTCAACGCAATTATGCAGCACAGACCAGCCACCAAGCCAGCCAATTTATTAAAAGAGACAACAGGTTTTTTGCGAACACCCATAATTAATTCTACCCGATGGAGGAGGTCATTCCTTTTTCCTGCGGCTGCTATCGCCAGCGGTTTGTTTTCCCGATTGGCTTTTTCCAGTGTAAGTAATGCAGTGGCATATTCATGTGAATCATACTGGAACTGCAGCACCATCTCATCACAACTTTTTTCTCTTTCTCTTTCTACTATTTTCACAAATGCTTTTGCAAAGGGATTGAAATAAAGAACCGACTGTATAAAATTAATGATGAGGTTAACGAGGTAATCAAACCGTTTGATATGCGATAACTCGTGCAGCAGCACGGCCTCTAATTGTTGTGGTGTGAGATGATTAATAGCTGCCAGCGGCACGAGGATCACCGGTTTCAGGAAGCCAATAGTAACAGGGGAGGTAACAAATTCAGACACCCATAGCTGCACCTTTTTTTGAATGGCCATTTGACCGGCTAACTTACTTACAAACATTCTCCATTCCACATTCATCTTCGTAAGTCCATACTTGCGGATAACCTGAACGTAACGGTAATTGCGTACAAAGTGAAGTAGTGGTAATATTAATAATGCCAGGTAAATAACAGATGCAAGGGGTAATGTTTGCTGCAGCCATTCATTTACCTGTTCATTTCCTTCCGCATTTATAAAGGCAGAAGAAATAACTGTTTTGTCTGCCGGACCCGTGTAAGCGAAAAATAAATTATAAATAAACCATGCAAAGCCATTTATTAATAAAGAAGAAGGGAGGGAACTTTAAAAAGAAGAGGTAGTGGTTTTGAAAATACCAGCAATAATTT
>JBKJLR010000192.1:0-19474 GCA_046596865.1 Chitinophagaceae bacterium | reverse complement strand
TAATTGTCTGAACCATGATTTATAGGATTGAAGGGATTATGAGGAAACTTGTGATCCTTTTTAGTTTTTATCTCTCCGAGACCCTGCTTTCCTCCAATAAAAATTTATTAAGTAATAATATTGCTCTCCCTTGCTATTTTGAGTTATATGATTTAAGTTTACAGTTTACAGTAAACTGTAAACTATGAATATTGATAATCAAATAATTAGGTACTTAAATATTGTACAGGAAGCTCCTGTTAGTGAATTGCAAGAGCATATTTCTGTATCCCGGCAGATGTTGCACAGGGTGCTAAACCGGATGCTTGAAGAGGGATTGGTACAAAAACTGGGAAGGGCACCGAGGGTTTTTTATCGCCTTAACAAGGATGCACCTGTAAGAAAATCAAAAGAGTTTACTTTAAATGATGATGAACTGAATTTTCTGACTGAACATTTCTTATTGATTACAGAAACCGGGACAAGGCTGGAAGGAATAGCTGCCCTTCAAACCTGGAGTGAAAAACAAAAACTGCCTGTAGAAAAAACTGCCCGTGAGTTTATCACTACTCACAAAAAATATCTGCAATATGTCCTTCCAAATGGATTGATAAACGGTACAGAAAAATTGGTTAACACAAAAGGGTTTGACAAAATCAGTATTGATGAAATGTTCTATTGTGATTTCTATGCAATAGAGAGGTTTGGCAAAACGAGGCTGGGAACGCTATTGCATTTTGCAAAACAAGGACAAAACAGGACGCTGATCAAGGAAATAGTTTCACTGACAAAAGAAAGAGCAGTACAATTAATTATTGATAAAAAAATTAATGCTGTTGGCTATATTCCCCCAACTATCAAAAGACAATTGCAATTTATGACGGTGTTACAAAAAGGATATAACCTGTCGTTACCTCACCTTAACCTTCTTAAAGTTTCCGGGGCAATCCCGATTCCGCAAAAGGCATTAAATAAAATAGAAGACCGGATAGCAAATGCGAGAGCAAGCATAATTGTAAAAGAAAACAGGAAGTTTAATAATGTGTTGTTGATTGATGATGCTGTAGGCTCAGGTGCAACTATCAATGAAACGGCTGCTAAATTAAAAGCAAAAGGAACAGCCAAAAAAGTATTTGGATTGGCTGTTACCGGCAGCTTTAAAGGATTTGAAGTGATACAGGAGGTTTGAATTAAGGTTATTAAAAAAGCCCCGGAACATTCCAGGGCCTTGCTTGCCGTTAGTATAAATTTGGTTGCGACACTTAAAACTTAATAAACTTCTGCTTCAAAGACTCCCCATCATCCTTTTTCGCTGCAATGAAATACATCCCTGCTTGCAGTCTGCTGATGTCAATTTTCATATTTTTTGACGTAACCAGTACATTCATAACATTTTGCCCTTGTAGATTAGTCACAAAAATAGTTTTCCCCAGCCATCTTATATCATATGCCAGGTCAAGATAAATTTCATTTGAGGCCGGGTTTGGGTATAATTGAGGATGCAGCCACTTCGGGTCTTCCTGTGGCAGGGGAGATTCGAATATCAGCGGAGCAGCCAGGCCTTTGGAAATAAGCAGAGAATTGCGGGGTCCATCTTCAGCGAATAAAGCTCTCATTCTTCCTTTTTGTCCAAGAGTGAACATATTGACACAAGCGTCGCTTGTAAAATCCATATAGTTCATGTACATATCCCCATAAACACCGTTGCCACAGGTAGTACGAACCTTGGTAGGACACCCAACCGTGTAACTCGCCTGCTTTGGTGTATCAATTACTCCATCATCGCCGCAATTTTCATCTCCCCATAAATGTTTTAGATTAAGCCAATGACCTGTTTCATGCACAGCGGTCTTTCCCATATCGTATCCTGACGTGGCACTACCGGTTCCAAAAGCAGAATAAGAAATTACCAGTCCATCTTTTTTTTCATCACCACCGGGCATACTGGAATAGCCGGCAAATTTTTCGAGATTACAAACCCATATATTCAGGTAACTTTTAGAATCCCAGGCGTCATCTCCCATTAGAGAGGAGAATTTCATCATATCATCTGCCTTCCATTTGGTAATAGGTGTGTATTTGCGAACAATACCTGAAGTTGATCTTTTTTTCGGGTCTGATGTGGCTAATTGAAATTCTATCTCACAATCAGCCGCCAGTCCCCGGAAATAAGCCGGTGTGTTCGTTGTATCTGCATTGCGGCGGCGAAAATATTTATTGAGTGCATCAATCTGGCTAGCCACCTGTGCATCATTTATTTTTTCTACTTGTGTGTGGTAAAGTACATGCACAACAACCGGTATTTTAATCACAATGCCTTCGGTTCTGTTGGATAAATTATTTTCAAGTTGCTGCCTGGTAAACATTTCAATGGCCTGTATTCTGTCAGGCAACGAAGGATTAACTTTCAGTTGTTCCTGTTGATAAGAATAAGATGAGCATTTTTGTTGTGCCGATAGTTGGCTTGTAAATGCTAATATAAAAAGTGTATTAATTAAAACCGCCCTCATAGTTTCCAGATATTTGTACGTTAAAGCATGGCATATGTTTAAGCCATGAGTTTACCATGAGAAATTGGAAATAAAAGAAGGAGATTGGGGGATTAAAAAAGGCGTTTCAGGGATACGATTTCAGGAAGTGAAATTCAGGTAAGTGATTACTGTAAGTCAAATATAATTCTTTTAATGAATTGCACAAGAAGTATTTACATCGTAGTTTTCCGATACCTGTCATGCTTCTAAAATCTTAACAACCATAAAGCATGCCAGCACTTATTTTTGTCAGATCAAATCCCATTTATGAATAAGATTTTATTTATTGCTGCGCTTGCTGGCTTTATAGCTTGTAAGAATAAAGATTCCGAACCGGGGAAACCAGACCCCAATGCTCCCAAATTGATGAGTTATTCTATTATCAGTACTTACCCGCATGATACTTCTTCTTACACACAGGGTCTGCTTGTTTATAATGGTGACATGTATGAGGGAACCGGGCTGGAAGGAAAATCGAAACTAATGAAAGTTGATCTTAAAACAGGTAAAGCATCACAGAGCATTAACCTGGATGCCAAATTCTTTGGCGAAGGAGTGACTATTTTAAATGACACGGTGTACCAGCTTACCTGGCAGAATAAAGTAGTGTTTGTTTACACGTTAAAAGATTTTAAAAAGATTAAGGAATATAAAATAGATACGGAAGGTTGGGGATTGACAAACGATGGTAAAAATCTTATTGTGAGCACCGGTGGCAGCGACTTATTCTATTACGAACCCTCAACATTCAGGTTATTAAAAACACAAACGGTCACTGAATCAGGTAGTCCGGCATTTAACCTGAACGAACTGGAATATATTGATGGTTTTGTGTATGCCAACCAATACCTGTTTCCGTATATTTTTAAAATCGATCCCGCCACCGGCCAGGTAGTAGCGAAAGCTGATCTTACCAAAATGTGGGACAGGATTAAAGCGATTGATCATGATGCGGAAGTTCCGAATGGCATAGCCTTCGATCAGGCAACTAAGAAAATTTATATTACGGGTAAATGGTGGCCGGAATTATACGAAGTGCAGTTTAGTCAATAAGTTGTATTACCCGTTGTGATAAAATATTTAAAAATTCAGTATATAATATTACGCAAATTCTTCCTTCGCTGTCTTGCTGTAATCATCAATCAACTTTCGTTGCAATTCAAATGGCAATGCTTCGTATGCAAGAAAATTCATTTTGAATTTGGCTCTGCCCTGTGTAATGGAACGAAGCGAAGATGAGTAAGCATCCATTTCAGCCAGCGGTACTTTTGCCATTATTTTTTGAAAATGCCCTTCGCTATCTATTCCTTCCACTATGGCACGGCGGCTTTGCAAGTCACCCATGACTGCGCCGGTCAAATCATCGGGACAAAGCACTTCTACATGATAAATAGGCTCCAGTATCTGCGGATCTGCCTGCTGAAATGCCTGTCGAAAAGCCTGCAGACCGGCAATTTTAAATGATATATCGTTGCTGTCCACAGGATGCATCTTACCGTCATACACACATACCCTGATGTCCCTTGCATAAGAACCGGTAAGAGGGCCATTATGCATTTTTTCCATTACTCCTTTTAGTACAGATGGAAGAAATCTTGTGTCAATAGCACCACCAACAATACAATTATAGAAAACTAATTTGCCACCCCATTCCAGGTCATGTGTATCTCTTGCCCGAACGTTGAAATCGGTTGGTTCCGGCATTCCTTCCTGCCATGGTTCAATCCGGATATACACTTCCCCAAACTGGCCTGAGCCACCACTTTGTTTCTTGTGACGATAGTTGGCATCAGCCGCCTTACGGATAGTTTCCCGGTAGGCTATTTTAGGTTTTACAAATTTTACTTCCAGTTTATGCTGGTGTTCTATTTTCCATTTGGCAACAGCCAGGTGCATATCACCCTGGCAATGAATTAGTGTTTGTTTTAATTCAGAAGAAACCTCCACCAGTAATGTTGGGTCTTCTTCCCTGAGCTGGTGCAATGCCAGTGATAACTTTTCTTCCTCTCCTTTCTTAACCGTTTCAATAGCCACTGTCATATTATGCGAGGGGAATTCAATAGAAGGCAATTCATAATTTTTCCCCCTGGTATGTAACGTGTTATTGACATGTGTATTTTTTAACTTCAATGTTGCACCAATATCACCTGCCACCAATTCATGGGTAGAAGTTCTCTTATTTCCCTCTACCAGAAACAACTGATTTATTTTCTCCGTTACACCGGTACCTTCATTTTCCAGTTCCATTCCTATTTTCACCGTGCCGGAATACACTTTGAAGAAAGACATTTCACCAACATGCGGCTCGGAAATTGTTTTATAAATAAAAATACAGGCAGGGCCATTGGCATCGCAGGTCAGCTTGTCACCATTCTTAGTTGTCTGCGGCGACATTTCATTGGCACTCGGGCACACATTATCTATGAAACCCATTAACCTGCCGCTACCCATATTTCTTTCTGCAGACAAGCAGAAAAGGGGAAACAAATCATGTGCAATCATTGCTTTTTTAAAGCCCTCTTTCATTTCATCCTCATCCAATTCACCTTTATCAAAATATTTTTCCATCAATGATTCGTCATTGCTAGCAATAGCTTCAATCAGTTCTTTATGCAGGGCATCTGCTTTTGCTTTTTCTTCCTCGGGTATGGGCAGTTTCTCAGGTTTACCACCAGCATCATTAAATTTATACATGGTCATCCGCAGCACATCAATAATTTCATGAAGGCCAGCACCTACCTGCCGGGGATATTGCACTACCACTACATTATTGCCAAAATGGGCTTTGGCTTCCCGTACTGTTTTATCAAAGTCGGCATTATCATCATCTAATTTATTTACTGCAAAAATCATCGGGGTTTTAAACTTCTCCGTATACTCCCAGATAATATCAGTACCTACTTCCACACCCATCATAGCATTCAGCAGCATCACTCCTGTATCTGCCACCCGAAGAGCTGAAATAACTTCACCTACAAAATCATCATAACCAGGAGTGTCAATCACATTAATTTTATAACCCCGCCATTTTGTATGCAGTAGTTTACTAAAAATGGAATTACCACGTTGTTGTTCAAGTTCATGATAATCACCGGTAGTACTTCGCTCTGCAATGTTGCCACGGCGGTTAATTAATCCGGCTTCAAACAGCATACATTCCGCCAGGGTTGTCTTACCGGAACCGGCATGGCCAAGCAAGACAATATTTTTTACATGGGAGGTATCGAATTCAGGCATAATAATCTGTTTTAGATATGAGCGAAAGTTTGTCTTTGAATTTAATGAATAAATCCAAAGACAGCTTTAGAGTTACAGATTACGGAAGTATAGAAAGCACTTGGTAAATAAAGTAACTTATTTACCTTACTGAGTTTGCTTTAAAAAATCATTGAATTCATTGCGCAGATCCTGCAATGTTTGTTCCAGCGACTGATACTCGCCAAACAAATTTTCATGACGGCTAAAACTTTCTTCATTTGCAGAACCGTTAAACGCTACTTTTTCAAAGTTCATTTTACGATCATGTGCTTTAATAGATTGTTTTAGGTCATGAACGTTGATAAGTTGAATGTGAAACTGGTTGTGAAGATGTTCTACCTGCTGCAGTTGTTCTTTGGAGAGTGGCTGGCCTGCTACTTGCCGGAGTTTGGCTTCGTCGCTACTGAATTCTTCACGATAATTGCGAAGCTTTTCTCTCCAGACGTTACACTCCCCGGAGAGCTGTGAGATGTCTACCTGAACCATGGCATTAAAAATTTAAAACCTGTCAACTGTAATTTTTAGTAGATGACAAGCTGGGTTAAAAAATAAAGAGCTTATTTTTTCCCTGGGGTATCGGATTACATAAAGATGGGTAAATGGTCAGTAGTAAAGTAAGACTGTTTTTGGGAAAAACAAACAATGCTAGCAGGATTTTTTCAACAGGGGAATTTTAATTATAACAAAAAGATCAATTTAAATCCGGCTGGTAGCATAGGTCTTGTGTAAGTATTCCGGTCGGTTGTATTTCCAATGCTTAAAAGGCTCCTATCAGGCGGATTGATAAAAGAACCCCCTACCGGCAAGTCTGTCTCCTTAAATTTGAGTTGTTTTAGCCCAAATCCGGTGTACATTTCCAGCAACAGGCGGTTGCTTTTGCTTATAAAAGTTAGCGGGGCAATTATACCCGCCTTTAATAAAACGCCTATTTCGTTTTTAAGTTCAGAATATACGGCATCCTGAAAGTAAGCACATTGCCCATTTTGGCAATTAATGCCAAACCGGTCTTCTTTTTTAGTTTTAGTATACTTGTAGTGAAACTCAGGTGCTATAAAAGCATCCAGGCTTCTTTTAGTTCTTTTATCAAAATGATACCGGAAATCCGACCTGATTTTAAAACCGGAGGGGGAAATTTTTTGATCCCCATCGGTAACAAATCCATTGTAAAAAATCCAGGTAGGTTCAAATGATGCAGAAAAATTTTTGCTCCAACGGTAATTTATTCCCAGCATAATGCCTGCATCATAATCTAAATAGGAAGTAAGGCTGGTGTGGAGACTAAATTGGGGATAAAAACCTTCATCGCTTTGCTTGCTCTTTTGCGCCGACACATTCATAGAAAGAAACAAACCCACTATTCCCGGCAGGGGCCAAAAAAAATTCTTCATGTGTTAATTTAAAATCCGGGAAAGAAATATAGGTTGATGACGGACAGAAATATCATACAAGGCAATTCCATTTCTTACCTGGCAAATAAGAATGTTTCCGTAGGGAATCACATCATAAAATGTTTCCCCATTAATAGTTCTTAGCAATTGCGGCGAGTAAGTGTTGCGGATGTTATAAACATTTAAGCCGGCACTACCATCACATACATATAAAGCACTATCGCTGATGCCAAGGCCATGCGGGCCACTAAGTGGTAATGTTCTTTGCAGTACAGGCCTGGTAATATCTTTTATATTGTAAACAACCAACTGACTACCACCACCGCCACAAGGACCCGAAGAGTTTAATGTAGCATATGCCGTGCTGTCTTTTGCCACCACCGGATCGCAACTCATTCGCACTATATAATCTGCCTGTGCCAGCCTTGTTGGTTTCTCAGGGTTGATCAATGAAAAGATGTGCATGGAAAACGAAGAGCCGATAAACAGTTTATCCTGGTAAGGAAAAATAGTTTCAATATTTATACCAATATCGGTAGTTGATTTTAGAACAGGTGCTGCGGCAGGATTTGAAATATCAAATGCCTTCAAACTGGTATGATCTACTACATATAAAAAATTACCAATAATTGTAAAACGGGCCGTAGAACCTCCCGCACCTGCTGACTGCCCTCCGCCATTTGCACTTTCTTTACTACAGCCATTCAGGAATAAGGCAAAAGACAATAGGATGATTAAGTTTCTTTTCATAGCATTACCTCCAGCATTTTGCGTTATCAATTGTTTTTTGTTGCCAGCCAATTACAATTCCCTTTTTAGGATCGGGGCATTCAAAATAAATGGTGGTGAATCTGTCTGGTTTTGCAGGGTATTGTAATGCAAGGTCCGGAAAGACATCAACCGTTCGGGCCACTTCCCTTACATTATTAATATTTGAGGCATCAATCACCACCAGGTCACTAAAGTTATTGGTGTAGATCAAACCATTCTTTACAGATACTTCTTTACATAAAAAAGACCGGATAAAACCTATTTTTTGCGGAGCGGCGGGATTAGAATAATTGATAACATGAATTCCGCTATCCTGTTCCACCTGGTAAATGATGTTGCCAACAGTATAAATCTTTCCTGCATTTACAGTGGGGCGGGCCTGGGTGGCAGTAATTGTTTTAATTCCTGCTGTGTTAGTTGCGTAAACGGGTACCCATGCTTCTCTCAGTATTGGCTTATTGCCTGGAGTTTTGTCACAGGAGAATAAAATAAGAGACATTGATAGAATCAGAAAGAAATTCGTTCTCATAAAGCTGGTTTTACTCACAATTGACTTTAAGCAAAGTAAAGAGTTTAAACGGAAAATTAATATTCCTGGTTGCTTTATCCATAATAATAAATAGAAAGGAAGAATTAGCTTCTCACCCCGGAAAGAGCGGAAATCATATATTCGCAGTCCGGATAATGTGAACAATGATCTCCCCAAATACCATACAACAAATTCTTGGCCGGCTTGACATTATTGATGTGATTGGCGGCTTTGTGAAGCTGAAAAAAAGGGGATCAAATTATCTTGGCTTATGCCCTTTTCATAATGAAAAGACGCCGTCTTTTACCGTTTCACCAGCTAAAGAACTATATAAATGCTTTGGCTGTGGCAAAAGCGGTAACACTATTAGCTTCATTATGGAGCATGAAAAGTATAGCTATGTTGATGCATTGAAATGGTTGGCTAATAAATACGGTATTGAAATTGAAGAAACTTTTCAGAATGAGGAGCAGCGTCAACAGATGCAGGTGGCCGACAGCCTCTACATCGTGAATGCTTTTGCACAACAATTTTTTTGCAACGCATTATTTGAAACCGAAGAAGGACAGGATATTGGTGTAAGCTATTTAAAGGAAAGAGGATTCAGAGAGGATATAATTAAAAAATTTCAACTTGGTTATTCGCCGGAACAAAAAGATGCCTTTACCAGGGAAGCTATTGCCAAACAATATAATACAGAGATACTCATCAAAGCCGGGCTTGTTGCCAATCGCAACGACCAGTTAGTTGATAATTACCGTGGCCGCATAATCTTTCCGATACACAATCATAGTGGCAAAGTACTGGGCTTTGGCGCCAGGATCTTAAAAAGTAATGACAAAGCTCCAAAATATATCAATACCCCGGAGAATGAAATTTATATAAAGAGTAAAATCCTTTATGGTTCTTATTTTGCCCGCCAGTCAATTGATAAAGCTGATGAGTGTTTATTAGTTGAGGGCTATACAGATGTTGTTTCCCTTCACCAGGCAGGTGTAGAAAACGTAGTTGCCTCCGGAGGTACATCACTGACACCAGAGCAGCTTCGGCTGATAAGAAAATATTCCAACAACCTTACAATAATTTATGATGGCGATGCGGCTGGTGTAAAAGCAGCACTGCGGGGTCTTGACCTTGCATTGGAAGAAGGGCTGCATGTAAAATTGGTGCTGATTCCTGATAAAGAAGACCCGGATAGCTATGTAAACAAAGTGGGTGCTGCAGCCTTCAAAGAATTTATTCAAAAGAATAAAAAAGACTTTATCCTTTTTCAGTTAGAAGTGGCGTTAAAAGATGCAGGCAATGATTCGGTAAAAAAAGCTGAAGTGGTGAACCGTATGGCAGAAACCATTTCAAAGATCAATAAAGTAGAAGATTTTACTAAACAACAGGATTACATAAAACAATGCTCAGAGATATTAAAAATTGAAGAAGGTGGCATGCATGCTCTTGTTAATAAATTTATCCGTGACCGGATCTCGACTTTAGAAAGAAAATTACCTTTCGAAGAGGCGAAGAAAATAGAAGAAAATGCAAAGCAGGCCGAACAAACAAATTATGATGATGCCACTTTCAATTTATTGTTCAAAGATGATCTCCAGGAAAGAGAAGTAGCCCGAATATTATTGGAGTATGGCATCAAAAAATGGGACAAGTCCAAACTGATAGCTGAACATATTTTTGAAGAGATGGTGGACGAAAGCCTGGTAGACAATAAAGATGTCGTCCGCCTGATTGCTGTATTTAAAGAAATATTACAAAACAGCCCGGAAACGGTTAACCGCAATTATTTTATTTATCATCCTGATACAAAACTCAGTGCTCTTGCTGTTTCTCTTCTAAACTTCCCTTACGAAGAAAGTGATCACTGGCGAAAAGAATTCAGCCAGGCAAGCGGCTATCAAAAAAATCTTTTTGAACAAAGCTATGAAGACTTTATAAAAACCATATCTCCTGACAACGCAGAAGAACTGATGGGCTTTCTTAAAATGGATGAGGATAAAACGAATGAAGAAGTTGACTCTGTTGTCAATTACCTGAAACTTCGTAAGATCAAAAGAATGTTGCTGGAAAACCAATTGGATATGGAGAAACAACATTCACCTGACGAAAGCAGTATGCTCCATCAAACACATGAACATCTGAAACAAATAGAAATGGAGCTGACCAGGAAAATGGGAGCCGTAATTATCAGGTAGCAGTCAGCTTAGTACCTTCATATATATCTGTTAACGGAATCGTTAATAGCACAGTTTTAACCAACAGGGTTTCTTCTATAGTCTTGTACTCTTCTAATTCCCAATGACCGCCTTCATTTATTCTAAAAGCTTCGATCAGAATAGATTTTGAATCAACCAATATAAATTCTTTCAGAGATTTAATGTCCCGGTAAAGTTTAAACTTGTCGCCTCTATCGTAGCTTTTTGTGGATGAAGATAGCACTTCAATGATTACAGAAGGATTCAAGAGGTTTAATTCATCATTATCCTTCGTTTCGGGTTTTCCACATACTATTGAAATATCAGGATAGGTATAAAGCGAATTCTGAGGGATGTATACTCGTTGGTCGCTGTTAAATGGCTGACAAGACTTTCCTTTAAGTTTGTGCTTGATTTCCCCAAATATGTTTCCCGAAATAATATTATGAATAACTTTTGCACCGGACATTGCCGATACTTCTCCTGTATGCAATAAAAAGATTTCACCCCGGTAAAATTCATGCTTCTCAGCAGATTGCTTTTCCATTTTAAGATACTCTTCCTCAGTAAACTTATTCTTTCCGTAGGCAACAGCAGGCTCTCTTACTTCCATATTTAAATTTACAATAATTATTTTATTTCTGCTATTTGCATATCGCTATACGATACTTCAATTAAATCTTCTTCTTTAATTCCAAACTCTCTTACATAAAAATCGCATTGCTCCTTTAATTGCACCTGTGATAAATCAACCAATACATTCCCGGCTTCAATTTCTATAAATGAACCCAACCCCGGTACTTCATCAATATGAAATTTGACATTGTTAATGTAATAAATCTCTCTTCGCTTTTTCACCACCACTTTTATACCATTTGATTTTACCAGTACCTCTTTTAATCCTTTGGCATCGTCTATTTTCACCAAATGAAAATGAGAATTTTTTGGCCCGGCCTGGTTTGTCCTTTCATAGAAGATCAGATTATTCTCAATGTTTCCTTCCCGCAGCTTCAACCTTCCATTGGGTACATTAAAATAAGTGTCTGATTGTTCATCCGTTCCTTTAAATGATGCTCCATTAGACAACAAGTAGTTCCTGATAAAAGATGCATCCATGCACCTGGCTTTTATTTCTACATTTAAAAAAGACATACGTTATCGCCATTATTTTGAAGGTCGAATTTACTGAAAGAGGTTTTAATGTCTTACCAATAAAAAAGGTTTGTTGTTTTCACAACAAACCTAAATACGTTTAAATATAACTGGTTGCTTACTCAGCCATAGCAGCTGCTTCCCTTTTACGGGAGAAGCCTACTTGACCATCTCTCACATTTTCGTCGCCTTTTACAAACCGCATAGCACTCCACACATGGTCCAGTTCTACCCGTTCGATGCTTTCATAGCCATCGTTGGTTAACCTGTTCCAACTGCGTTCACGGTTAAGGTCCGTAACAATTTTAGAGGTGGTTTTGGGATAAGCTACCCAGAATTTAGACCCATCCTTCAACGAAGGCATCACATCTTTAAGAATACCATTTAACTGATTTTCGCTTACTGCGAATACCAACGCAAAATCAATCTTCCGGTTTTTTAGCAACGGAGTCATGTTTTTGGCGAAGGAGAGTTTGTTAAATTGTTTCTCGATTGATGAGGGCAAACCCTGAATTAAAAGATTCTTTTCGTCTGCCAGTTGTAACTTTTCAAAAACAGTTTGTGACATACTTTGAAGAGATTTTAAAGGTTTCTATCAACTTTCCCGGTTCGTAGGGATGAAAAGACAGAGTTCTCATTGCAGGATGGCAAAGGTAAGGTAAAATACCGGGTTATTATGGGATATGGGTAAATAAAATCCCGTTCTGTAATTATCAGAACGGGATTTTATTTAAGATACCAGTGATTTATCTACCTACAGGCTTGTAATATGACAATGCTTCAGGCATGTATTTTTCTAACTGTTGGATCCGACGGCCTTCTGCAGGGTGAGTACTAAGAAATTCAGGTGGTTTCTGCCCATTGCTCGCCTTTTCCATTCTTTCCCAAAGTGCTATTGCTTCCCGGGGATTATATCCAGCCATTGCTGTCCATATTAGTCCGTACCGGTCAGCTTCCAATTCATGTTTGCGGGAAAAAGGAAGCAGAATCCCAACCGTACTACCAGCGCCATAGGCTCCTAAAAAAAGTTGTTGTGTTTGTTGTGGCTTATTAGCTAAGGCAATTGAAAGTGCCACACCACCTAACTGTTGTAATAGTCCCTGACTCATTCGTTCATTACCATGGTTTAAAATAGCATGAGTGACTTCATGACCCATTACTGCCGCCAATGCAGCTTCGTTTTGAGTTATTGGAAGAAGTCCCGTATAAACAACGATTTTTCCACCGGGCATACACCAGGCATTGGCATCTTTATTATCAACGAGGTTATATTCCCAATTATATCCATCCAATTGATTGGATAGTCCTTTTTCAGCATAATACTGTGTTACAGCTCTGGTGATTCGTTGGCCTATTCGACGCACCATTTCTGCATCCCTGTTCGATGAAGAGGAAACTACCCTGTTAGTTGATAAAAATTGCTGATACTGACCGGTAGCCATGTTCTGTAATTCTGACTCAGGCAATAGTTTAAATTGACTTCGCCCTGTAATGGCATTATTGGAACAGGATACAATGAAAGCCGATATAACAAAAATAGAGGTGATTTTGCGTATCATTTTATAGAGTTTTATAATGATAGTCAATCATTATACCAATTTAACTCAATAGAAGATATTTTGTGAGTTTGAGTTAAGACGCTGCTAATCCTGCTGGTTGCTGGAAGCATCACGACGTCGTTGACGGCGACGGTCACGGTTTTTTAGAATTGGCACTTTGCTTTCATTGCCATTTAATAAACGACCGATATTTTTCTGGTGTGTTAATAATACCATTAATGCAACAGCAATGGCGAAAACACGGTAAGCCGGGTTGTCAACATTAAAAATGACCAGTATGAAAACAGGAAAAGCAATACTTGCAAGTATTGAACTTAAGGAAACGAACCGGGTAAGATAAAGTACAAGGGTAAATATACCCACACAACTCAGAGCTGTCCAGGGAGAAATTCCCAGCACTAATCCAAATAAAGTGGCAATACCTTTACCACCACGAAAATCTGCCCAAATGGGGAAAATATGCCCGATTACGGCAGCTAAACCTAAGACAGTCTGCAAATTTTGCAAATTAACATCACTATCAGCATAAGCAGGGAGTAATAAAGCCAACTTGACAGCTATCATTCCTTTAAGCATATCCACCACCATTACGAGGCTTCCCCATTTGGGACCGAGAACCCTATAAGTATTAGTAGCACCGGCATTGCCACTGCCATAATCACGGATGTCTATATCAAAAAAATACTGGCTAACCCATACAGAGGTGGGAATGCTGCCAATCAGATATGCGAGAAGAATTAATAAAAGTTCGTTCATAGAACCCCCATAATGGGACAGCAAAAATAAGCAAAAATGAGACCAGCTAACATTAATTTAATATACAAATAAAATTGTATTAATGATGAAACCTTATAACAATCCATTTATTCATAACATTTTTCTGATGAAATGTCAGTGAGTGTTTACCTGCAGCCGTCCTGATTTCAGTTTCATCTGTTTGTAATAAACCGCTGAGTAATAAAATGCCATTGGGGGCTAATAGTTCCAGAAAGGAAGAAAAATTATCCAATATCACATTTTTATTAATATTAGCCAATATAACATCATACTTCCCGTCGCCTGATGCCTTATCAGATTTATTTAATTCAATTCCTGAGCATTTATTTCTTTCAACATTTTCTTTTGCATTCTCTATGCTCCATTCATCGTAGTCAACAGCAACTATTCTGGAAGCACCAAGTTTTTCTGCAAGAATAGCCAGAATGCCGGTACCGGTGCCAAAATCTAAAACAACCTTATCAGTAAAATCAATTTCCCGCATCTGTTGAATCATCATAAAAGTAGTAGCATGATGCCCAGTACCAAAACTCATTTTGGGTGTAATAACAATTTCATAGTCCACTCCTGCAACCGGTTCATGAAAGTCAGCACGGATGCCAACAAAATCATCAACCACTACGGGTGGAAAGTTTGATTCCCATACAGCATTCCAGTTAGTTTCTTCAATAGTTGTTTTTTCAAAGGAAAGATTTTGGCTGCCCGCAATTTCTCTTACTGCAGCTTCTACAAAATCATTTGCCGGGACAAACGCCTTAAGATGGTTCTCTTCTTCTTCAAAACCATTAAATCCGATTTCACTTAATTGGGCAATCAATAAATCAGATTGTTCTGAGGTAATGTTTTGAAATTCTATTTGTATGTATTGACTCATTGTATAAAAACTAAAAAACCCTGATTGCTCAGGGTTTTGATATTCTTAATTGCCTTCTTGCGGTCTTTGTTCTTCTCTTTGCCCCTGCCCATCAGGCTTAGGCATCAAAATTTTTCTGGACAATTTAAACTTACCCGATTTAGGATCTGTACCGATCAGTTTTACTTTCATCACATCACCTTCATGTACTAATCCTTCCAGTGTTTCTAATCGCTTCCAGCTCACTTCACTGATGTGAACCAACCCTTGCTTACCCGGCATAAATTCTACGAATGCTCCAAAAGGCATGATTGATTTTACTACAGCTTCATACACATCACCTACAGATGGTACTGCCACAATTCCTTTGATCCAGGAAACTGCTTTATCAACACCTTCTTTTTTAGTACCAAAGATGCTTATCTCACCCATATTATTTTTCTCTTCCAGGTTAACAGTTGTTCCTGTTTCTCTTTGTATTTCCTGTATCACTTTACCACCTGGCCCGATTACGGCGCCGATGAATTCTTTATCAATAAACAATTTCACCATTCTTGGAGCATGTGGCTTCACATCGCTTCTGGCTTCAGCAATTGTTTCATACATCGCATCCAGAATATGCAGACGACCTTCTTTAGCCTGTGCCAATGCTTTCCGCATTACATCCATGCTAAGTCCGTCAACTTTTATATCCATCTGCACACCACAAATACCATCACGGGTACCGGTTACTTTAAAGTCCATATCACCTAGGTGATCTTCATCACCAAGAATATCTGTCAATACTGCAAATTGGTCACCTTTGCTTATCAATCCCATTGCTACACCAGATACATGTTTAGGTATGGCAACACCTGCATCCATCAATGCAAGCGAACCGGCACAAACAGTCGCCATCGAAGACGAACCGTTTGATTCCAGAATATCACTTACCACTCTAACCGTATAAGGAAAATCGCCACCCGGCATCATCTTTTTCAATGAACGCATGGCCAGGTTACCATGACCAACTTCCCTGCGGCCAACACCTCTCATCATCTTTACCTCACCGGTAGAGAATGGTGGAAAATTATAGTGTAAGTAGAATTTAGAATAGTCTGAAACAGCTGCACTTTCGAGTAAAGTAGAATCTAATGGAGTTCCTAAAGTAACAGTTGTAAGCGATTGTGTTTCACCTCTTGTAAACAAAGCAGCCCCGTGTGGTGAAGGCAGTACATCTACTTCCATATTCAACCCACGAACTTCATCCAATTTACGGCCGTCTAAACGAACCTTATCGTTCAAAATCATATCCCGAACCACATAATATTGAAGATCGGCATAATAAGTTTTAGCCCATTTCTTTACATCATCCGGCAGGCTTCCACCCTCTTCCTTTATGTATTCTTTTCTAAGATGATCCATGAGTTCTTCCTGGATAGCAGCAAATTTATCTGAACGGTCATGTTTGGCCAAAGCACCTTTCGCTACTTCATATACTTTTGTTTTGGCAAAAGCATTTACTTTCTCCCGCAATTCTTCATTATGTAACGGCTTGGCATAATCCCTTTTGGAAGTAATTCCTTTTAAAGCTCTCAAGTCCTCCTGTGCTTTTACCTGCACACGAATAGCCTCATGACCCACTTCAATCGCTTTAATGAGATCTTCTTCCTGGCATTCTTTACCCTCACCTTCCACCATCATAATATTCTTACTGGTAGCTGCAATGATAAAATCAAAATCAGCCTTCGCTAATTCACTACGCATGGGATTCACTACATATTGCCCTTCGATACGGGCCACCCTTACTTCTGAAATAATTTCCATAATAGGAATATCGGAAACCGCTAAAGCAGCAGATGCAGCCAAACAAGCTAATGCATCAGGCATAATTTCAGGGTCGCTGCTTATCAATGTAACCAGCACCTGCACTTCGCATAAATAATCTTCAGGGAACAATGGACGAAGTGCCCTGTCAATCAAACGGCTTGTCAAGATTTCATAATCATTCAACCGGGCTTCTCTCTTAAAGAAAGAACCAGGAATACGACCAGCTGAAGCAAATTTTTCCTGGTAGTCAACTGACAGTGGGAAAAAACTCTGCCCTTCTTTAGGTTCTTTGTTCGCAACCACGGTTGCAAGAATAACACAATTGCCCTGGCGAACAGTTACAGAACCATCGGCTTGGCGGGCTAAACGCCCAGTTTCAATGATAACCTCACGGCCATCACTTATAGAAAATTTTGATTGTAAAGGTTGTGAAAGCATACGTTTTAATGTTTGAAGTTTGAGGGTCGATGTTTGAAGTCAAAGCACCCAAACTGTTTGAAGATAAATTTTATATACCCAGCCGCATTACTACTATCATCGTCCCTTGCGTCGCACTCTTGTACTTCCTGTTCGCTACTGAGCAATTTGCAGAGATCAGGAAAGCAGCGAAAATTCTGATAGTCCAAAAACAGTTATTCCCAACATCAGGATGACATTGGGAATAGTTTATCTAAAATTGTAAATTTCGGTGTGATAATGAAACTACAGAATTAAAGACTCTTCCCAAGTCCCTTTAGGGATTTAGGGTCTTTTATTTTCTGATTCCGAGTTTCTCAATCAACTGGCGATAACCAGTCAGATTATGCTTCTGTAAATAGTTTAGCAAACTTTTACGTTTACCAACCATCTTCATCAATCCACGGTGAGTAGAGAAATCTTTTTTGTTTTGTTGCAGGTGTCCGCTGATTTGACTGATTCTTTCAGTCACTAGAGCAATTTGACCTTCAATAGAACCGGTGTTTGTAGCAGCACCGGCATACGTTGATAAAACTGAGGCTTTTTTTTCTTTCGTTAATGGCATCTTTTTAATTTTTAAATTTCATCCGATTTTTTCATCTTATTTTTAAGACGGCGAAGGTAAGGCAGATATGACTAACAGCAAAGGCTTTGAGCTCTTTTTTTGAGCTTCCAAACCTGCATTTCAGCTTATTTTCAAGGCATATTTCTAATTTTAACGGATGGAAATCTCTCAGGACACTAAAAACATCCTTGGTCTTCAACTACCTACCGATCCCAGATGGGTTAATTTGGCGGAGACATCATTGGCCGAAATCCTGACCGACCATGCCTGGTGTGAACAAAAAGCGGCCACCACCTGCATATCGCTTATTCAGCGATATAGCGATAGGGAAAAGATGGTAGCTGAACTTTCTCCTATCGTTACAGAAGAATGGGGACATTTTAGATTAGTGCTGGCAGAATTGCATAAAAGAAACTTGAGCCTGGGCGTTCAAAGAAAAGATGAATATGTAAATGCATTACTGCTATTTCAAAAAAAAGGTGGCCATATTGATGATCGTTTTCTTGACCAGATGCTAACTATGGCATTAGTAGAAGCCCGGAGCTGTGAACGGTTCAAAAGGCTTAGCGAAGGACTGAATGACAAATACATGCAGAAATTTTATCGTCGCTTTATGGAAAGTGAAGCCGGTCATTACACTTTATTTATTGAACTGGCCGAAACATATATAGACAAAGAAAAAGTACGCCGACGATGGAAAGAATGGCTGGACTATGAAGCAGGGGTAATAGTGAATCTGGAAGTGCGGGGCGATCGGATACATTAGGTCAAGAGGACAAAGGAGTGAAAAAGAAAGGATTAAATTTATAGGATTAGGTAGAATGTTCTCAAAATGTTAGGACATCTGGCCTCGAAAAAATGACGTTAAGAAAATTACATAGTAAACCGTTAAGAAGCCGGCGTTGTTTGAGCCAGCAGTATCTTGCCTATGTAGAAATATAGCGGCGAGTTCCGCCGGATTTAGGTTTACGAAGTAATTTTTAGTCATTTTTTCGTAGCCTTGACTTTTTTTGTTACTTTTTTGCGTCAAGGCAAAAAAGTAAAAAGTTGCTACTGTATTGAGTTTGAGAATAAGGCACCTAATCCTATAAATTTATTTATTTAATGAGTCAAAAAAATTATAACGAAGCCGTTCTCGCATTTGGTAATTACCACGATTCATTACCAATTTCAGAGCAAGATTTTGCTGAGTTTACTGTAACACCACTTTCGGGAGGCTTGATCAATAATACTTACAAAGTTGAAAGCCCCTTATCATCTTCATTCTTATTGCAACAACTAAATCAGAAGGTATTTACAAAGCCACAAGATGTGCAGGCAAATTATATTCAACTATGGCAATATGCAGAATTCGAATTTACCGGACTACGATTGCCGGGGCCAATGTATTGCAATAAAACCTCTTCCCTTTTTATTGATAAACAGGGATATTACTGGAGAGCAATGGAATTTATTGACCATTCAACATCATTTGCTATTGCTACAACGCCCTCGCAGGCAAAAGCGGTAGCCAGGACATTTGCGGCATTCACTGCGGTATACGATGAAATGAATGTCGAGATATTGAAAATTGTTATTCCTGACTTTCATAATCTTTCTCTTCGGTATCAGCAATTTGAAGAATCGCTGAATACGGAATTATATGAAAG
>JBKJLR010000055.1:0-5121 GCA_046596865.1 Chitinophagaceae bacterium | reverse complement strand
CTTACAGAACAGGAAAAGAAAAAAGTTAATTACATACACACAATAAAATTTTATAACTCTGGCTGTAACCTGATAGCTACCTGGCGAACAGGTGGTAATGGTATAATAAGAGTTGATACAATACTACCAGACAGCATTGACAAAACTAAAATTATAAAAGTAGCGGAAAAAATTCCAGAAAAGATCATGCAGCTAGCTATTAAAAATAATGTTCTTTCTATAACAGAGTATGAATATCTGGGACAAACACTGTTTTTTTTAAATAAGGGGAAGGATAGAAATGCGAAAAAAGAGATGATAAATATAGAACCCTACTATGACAAAAATGGAAGGGAAATAATTCGTTTTCAAAGAGCCAACAACCCCTCTTTTTCCAGAGCAGAAGGATGGAAGCCTCATACTGTACAACCTGAAAAACTTGTACAAAAAGGTACTATTTGGATTAATACACTCAAAAAATAGCTCAGCAGTCAATTATATATTTTATTCTGAAAAATTATAATAATTATCCATCTCTGCTTTAAAAAAGGTTATAGCTATCATTCGTCGATTTAAAGGCTCCTTTGAGCTATTACCAAAAAACTTCTGCTGCAACTACTATAGATTTGGATTCAGAAACAAACTTCGTATCTCCAAAAATAAAAAAGAAAAAATGAATAATGTAGTAGCAATTGCTTTCGCAATAACCACACTCTTTGCCTGCAACAGTAACACTGGTAGCGATAAAACAATGGATAGTAAACCCACCAATTCAGAAACAAGCGTCTTGCCAAATTCAGGTGAACTGTATTTCGACTATAAATTGGATGATAAAGAAATACATGTGGATGCTTCAGATATCATGAGTACATACCGGGAAAACAATACAGAAAAAGTATTTAGTATACATGCCGGAAAAGATGGCGGTACCACTTTATTATTAATGATACCGTATGATATGACAAAACCTTCCAAAACTCCTTCCGGATCATCTGATTATAAAATGAATATTACCCAGGGCAGTGCATCACTTCAAAATTATCCTGAAAAAGATTATACATCAAACAGTTTTAATAGTACCTATCCTGAAAGAACACCTGTAATAAATGAATCTATAATTGTTACTTCCACAGAAACCATGGGTGAAAAAGCAAGAATAATTACCGGAACATTCAATACAAAAACGTATAGCGATAACAAAGAAACGGACCCTAAAAGTGCAGACCATATTATCAAAGGAAGATTCAGGATAAAGCATGAATTCAGCTCCATCAACGGGGGTAAATTTTAAATTCTATCAACACAAAATATTTTTTATGAAATACCTCATCATCATTTGTTTAACCATCTTTTGCACAAGTGTAAATGCTCAGTTTGGAAAAAAAATATTGAATAAAGCCAAAGAGTCCGCTGAACGTAAAGCGGATCAAAAAACTGATGAGGCAATTAATAAAGGCGTTGATAAAATTGATAGTGTAATTACCGGGAAAAAGAGAGAACGAAAACCTGGTAAATCAAGAAATGAAAATGAAACGAATGAGTCAACATCAGAAAACAATTCTACAAATAACAATGAAGCAGTCGAAAATATTGAACCCACTTTTAAAGAGATAATTGTAAAAACCAATATCCGTTGCGAAACTGGCAAGAAAAAATTGGAAACAATTCTGAGAAATGCAGATGGAGTAATCAGTGCCATGATAGATAATGATAACGGTAACTTATACCTTTCTTCAGAAAATGAAGATGTTCCTGACAAAGTAATTGAACTTATCCGGCAAAATGGTTTTGAGGCTAATGGGAAAAAACCATCAAATCCTATTGTTAATCCGTGCAAATAATAATATGAAAAGAAAATCATTTATTGTTTTAGTATTTATTACCCAGTTATTATTGTCTCAACCTGTTTGGTCGCAAGGTAAAACTGAAGGCCTGCCTATAACAGTAAAAGTGATTACTACAGCCAGCTATGTAGATGGAGCGGTAGAACTTTCCGGTGTTAGCAATAGTTTAAACGATGAGCCCGGGCAAGTAATAATTGAAATTATAAAACCAAAAGGTGGTACAGATAATCTTACAACAAGAGCTGATAAGAAAACCGGAGATTACTCTGTAAAATATACGCCAGGCCAAATGGGTAAATACAAAGTGATTGCCTATGCCTCCGATAAAAAACAAACAGCCTCCACCGAGTTTACCGTAACAGCCGAGCTGGATGCAACTGATGACGAAGTAGAAAAATTTATTAATGCCGTTGATAAAGTAATGGCAAAAATAGAAACATCTATCCAGGCGGCCATCATTACAGATATAAGTGAAACTGATAAAGAACAAACAAAAAAAGAAATACAAAAAGTAAAAGTTAAAATAGCAAAATATAAAGAAGCCAGTACGCAATTGAAAGATGCTGTAAAGGACGCCATAAAACTTGCCAAAAAATATACTGAACTTAACAAAACACTAGCTGCTCCGTTAGGAAAACTTACCAGTATGGTACAGGAAAAATCAAAAGAACTGGAAGAGGTTGAAAAGACATTGGGTGCTAATAAAGAAAAAGAGCCTAACATTTGCAATACAGCTTATGTTATCAGTGAGTCTTGTGCTTTACTGTCCACAATTATGAATTTTGCCAGTAAAAGCATTATCACCATCATTGACAATGTAATGATTGACAAAGCATGGCCCAAAGCAGCAGAGAGTCTTGCTCCCAAAAAATTTGACGACACTGATAAATTTCTTCTTACCCAATCCGGCAAATCGTTTTTAAGTGCCAAAGGAAGTTTGTCAAACCTGGAGAATACCAGCTTTGGCATAGGCATGGCCGGAGATTTGACACAACACATCATGAACCAGTTATTTAAAAAATATTGTGCCGAATACAAAGGGCCTTTAACCGGTGATTATACACTAGAGTTAAGCAATAACGGGCAAATGTATATGCGTTATAAGATTACATACAGCGCAAAAATTTCTGTGTACTGCCATAAAAAAGCATTGGCTGGTTCCTCACCAAAATTGAGCGGTTATATAGAAGGCAACGTAACTAAAATGGAATTTACAGACGATGTTTGGGCGGTAGAAGATAAATCAAGCTGGGATGTTTTGAAATACAAAAGAATGGCCGCCATCGTACCTTCAATAAATTTAGCGGATAAAGACCCTGGCTTTGGTGCAGTAGCCAGAAGTATAGTGCCAGGTGCATTTTATTTTCCATTACAGGCACAAATAGTAGATGGCAAAATGGTGATACGCCTTATGCCGGCACATGTTGAATTTGACAAGTCTCTTGTCAACAGGAGTATTGTAATTGTACAACAAAAAAATAACCCGTTAAGCTTACAGGCCGAAACATTCTCTTACCCACTCACTACAGCAAGATTTATTTTAACCAGGACAATGCGAATGCCTGATGCATCGCCAACCGTTACGCTGGATATGGTTACCAAAGGCGACGTGACAACCCTGGAAAAAACATTTACCCGTACAGAAACCCCTGCTGATACTAAAGTGGATTTTAATATGAGTTTAAAAATGTCAAATGAAAAGGAGAAATAAAGGCTTACTACTTCTGCTGTTACTTTTAATAGCCGCAGCAGTCTGGTATTTTTATCCAGCCCAAAAAAAAGAAAAGAAGATAACCTTTACACAACAGGGCCAGACAGAAATAAAGACCGGCGATATTGTCATGGAGGTTTGGGATCATGATGCCGAAGACGGCGACAGTATACAAGTGTTTTTTAATGGAAAAATGCTGGGCGATTCACTGGCCATTCTGAATGCTCATGTAGCCTATCCATTAGGCAAACTTTCTCCTGGCGAATATTGGATCGGGGTAAAAGCCATAAACGAAGGCAGCACATCTCCGGCATCTGCTTATATTCGTCTCATCAATAAAACCGATCCTGCACGATATCCAGTAAATGCGGAAAACCTCGTAGAACTCTCCATGGATGCCTGGATAGATTCTGCAGCATCCTGGAAACTAATAGTTAAGTAATTATTCCAACACAAATAAAAATATACAAATGAAAAAGACAATCATTACTTGTGCAGCTGCTGTTACCCTGTTAATTTCTTGCGGCGATAAAAAGAAATCATCATCCGACACTGGTACTTCCAAAGAAACCACTAGCATTACAGAGGACGAAAGTGAGGGTAAATCAGCAACTTTTAAAGTTGATGGAACAGAATTCAAAGGGAAAGTATCCACACAGTATTTTGCTGGTGAGGATGGCAACTTCTCTGTGCTTTGCCAGCAGGATGAGCCCTTAGTATTATTACAGGCAGTATTTGCCAATGAAAAAGAAGCAACAGCAAATGCCACGTATAAACCGGCTGGAAGTTTTTATAATGTTTCAGCAGGAGATGTGAATATCGCTATATCCGGATCGGGTGTCGGCGACGATCGATTCAATACATCAGATGAATCAACAGGTACTATTTCTGTTGACGGCAAAAAATTAATTCTTAAAGATTTGAAATTATTCAACAGTGATAAAAAAGAAAAAGTAGTTACGGCAACTATACCTTTTTAACCATTAAGCCTATCCTTGCAAGAAAGGCTATCCTTTGGGTAGCCTTTCAAATTTATTTATAGGTGTATTAAATACTAAATGCCGTTTCAATAATCTCAGTTTGCTCTTGCTGATGAACTTTGTTAAAACCAGTTGCAGTAGACGCAGAAGCTTGTCTGCCAATTATTCCATAATTAATACTTGTCAAATTCATTTTTAGAAATGAGGCAGCACCCATATTCAGGGGTTCTTCTTGCACCCAGAACCAGGTGGCCTTGCTATACTTTTTATGTAAGGCTTCTAATTGCATAAATGGTAGCGGATAAATTTGTTCCAGCCGGACAATGGCAATATCTTTTCTGCTTTCTTTCTGCTGTCTTTCTGCCATATCAAAATATATCTTGCCACTACAAAACAAAACCTTCATCACCTGGCCTGCATCAGCAGTTGCATCATCAATCATTTCCTGGAAGCCGCCGGCTGTAAATTCTTCTATCCTTGAATAACTGCCCGGATGACGCAGATTAGCTTTGGGAGAAAACACAATTAAAGGCTTTCTGAAAGGCCATGCTAATTGTCTTCTTAACGCATGGAAGAAATTGGCCGATGTGGTAATGTTGGTTATCAC
>JBKJLR010000051.1:0-5809 GCA_046596865.1 Chitinophagaceae bacterium | reverse complement strand
TTCAAAAGCCTCTGCTGCATTGATCGATGAAAATTTAGATATTGATCCGGGAGAGAACAGGGCATTGATAAAAGTAAAAAATGTGGATCTGGCAATAGCACATTTACTGGAATTGTTCACACTGGCACCACCTGTATTTGATATTGACATTCATCCTTCCGCCATTATTCATACATCAGCTTCAGTGGGTACTGGTTGTAAAATAGGCGCCGGTTGTTACATCGGTGCTAACGTAAAAATTCAGGATCATGTAGTGCTATATCCGAACGTCACTATTTTTGACGATAGCACTATCGGCAGGAATACTATTATCTGGTCAGGCACTGTCATCCGTGAACGGTGTGAAATCGGTGCTTTTTGTATTTTTCATCCGAATGTTACGATCGGTGGCGATGGTTTTGGTTATCGTCCCGGCGCAGATGGAAAAAGTATTGTCAAAATTCCGCAGATTGGAACAGTCATAATTGGTAATGCAGTTGAAATTGGGTCGGGTACTTGCATTGACCGGGGAAAGTTTAGTGCTACTACTATTGGCGACGGAACTAAAATTGATAACCTTGTGCAGATTGGGCATAATTGCCAGATAGGACGAATGTGTCTTATAGCAGGTAGTTGTGGCATTTCAGGATCTGTAACAATTGGTGATGGTACGGTAATAGCCGGGCAGGTAGGAATAAAAGATCATGTTACCATTGGTAAAAAAGTAACTATTGGTGGCAAGTCGGGGGTTATGAATGATATTCCTGATGGTGAAACATTTTTAGGTTTTCCCGCTGTAAATTATAAAGAGACTTTAAAGCAATGGGCCATTTTGAGAAGGCTGGCAAAAAATTCATCCCGTTAACATTCAGGAAGGCTCAACGGAACATTGATGGCCAATCCACCATCGGCAGTTTCCTTGTATTTAAAATCCATATCCTTTGCCGTATCCCACATGGTTTTTATAACTGCATCTAAAGATACTTTGGCAAAATCAGGTGTACTCTGCAAGGCGAGTTGTGAAGCGGTAATAGCCTTTATAGCTCCCATAGTATTTCTTTCTATACAAGGCACCTGCACCAAACCTCCAATAGGATCACAGGTTAAACCCAAATGATGTTCCATCGCAATCTCCGAAGCCATCATTACTTGTTTTTGTGTTCCCCCCATACATTCTGTTAATCCTGCGGCAGCCATCGCTGAGGAAACACCGATCTCCGCCTGGCAACCCCCCATCGCTGCAGAAAGAGTGGCTCCCTTTTTAAAAATACTTCCTATTTCCGCAGCTGTTAACAGAAATTGAAGAATCTTTTCTTCTTTGTTTTCCTCCCGGCAGCTATCGGGGCAAAAAGCTATATAATATTGTAATACGGCAGGGATAACACCGGCTGCTCCATTGGTGGGTGCCGTTACAACTCTTCCAAAAGATGCATTCTCTTCATTCACTGCTAAGGCAAAACAACTAACCCAGTCCAATGTATATTTAAATCCATTTCCACCAGACCTGATCACATTCAGCCACGAAGCATAATCATTATATTTTTTATCTCCGATCAATTTTTTATTAAGTGCCGCTGCACGACGCTTTACATTTAAACCCCCGGGTAATATTCCGGCAGTATGAACACCCCGGTATATACATTCGTTCATTACCCTCCAAATGTTGAGCATCCCATCTTTTGTTTGCTTTTCATTTCGCCAGGCATGTTCATTTTCCATTACAATTTCGCTAATGGACATACCCGTTTTAATACACCAATGCAGCAAGTCGTCTGCAGTATTGATGGGAAAAGGTAATTGCGCAGCATCTTTTGCGGAAGCTACTTCCCCTTCTTTTACTACAAATCCTCCGCCGACGGAATAATAAGTTTCAGCAATAGATTCGCCATTTCGAAGCGTAGCTAAAAAAGTCAGCGCATTGGGGTGATAAGGTAATGTCTCAGTAAATAAAAAATCGATGTCTTCATGCGGGTCAAAGTCTACCTCATGTAATCCCAGCAACACGATCTTCTTCATCGCAGCTATATCATTTATTTTGGGAGCAATCTGGTCAACGGCGAAAGTAACAGGGTCATCATTACATAACCCTAATTGCACGGCTATATCTGTACCGTGTCCTTTTCCTGTTTTGGCTAATGAGCCATACAACAAAACTTTTACTTCTGTAACATCAAACAATATATTTTTTTGCTGCAATGTTTGCACAAACCGTTGTGCCGCTCTCCAGGGTCCCAGGGTATGAGAACTGGATGGACCCACTCCTATTTTAAAAATATCGAATACTGATATGGCTTCGTGTGACAACTTTTATAGTTTAAACAAAAATACAATTAAAAAACCCCGGATGGTTAGTCCGGGGCCTTCATAAGCAGATAGTCGCAGGTATTTATAATACATCCACTAATTCGACCTCGAAGAAGAGTATGGAGTTTCCTGGTATACTACGATCCCCGTTACAGCCATAAGCCAGCGAGGAGGGTATGATCATTTTAATTACCCCGCCTTTTTGAATCAATTGTAAACCAATCTGAAATCCCGAAATAGTACCAGCAAGCGGAAAAGTAACCGGGGTGCCGGTTTGGGAATCAAAGACGGTTCCGTCCATCAGTTTTCCGGTATACCGGACGGAAATCCGGGAATTAATGTTGGGAGTGGGTCCACTGCCCTGGTTTGTGATCTGGTAATATACTCCGCTGATATGTGTGGTACCGGTTATTCCGTTTGCCGCAGCATAAGCGGCTATAGCAGCCTGTTCACTCTGGATGGTTTTATTCTGACAACTATTGTCTTTTATACAACCCGTACTACTAACCAGCAGAAAACAAACCGATAAAATATAAATTATTCTTCTCATTTTTAAATTTAATTATTTGATCATTGATATAGACCTGCAGAAGGTCTGTTATGCTGCAAAGAAAAGGCAAATTTATTGCTTATCCTTTTTAGCCAGCAGTTCTTTATAATGTTGTTCATTCATATCCCACCGATGGCGGGCAGAAAAGATGACAATGAAAATTACCGTCAGTAGTACAGCGATTATTACAATAAAAAGCCGTTCACCGTTATGTTTTAAAAACGCACCCGCCGGATTCCACCCGGAATAGACATTGATAAGGATCCCGGCTGCCACGGCCACACCCAGGGGCAGACCCACAGATAAATGCCGCCAGATTCTTTTTTTTCGCAGCCTGGTCTGTTCCCAATACCCGATAAATCCCTTATCCTCGTTTGTAAGCATTATTAACACAAAGATAAAACACCAAGTTGTTTCACCATTGCATCAGCGGTACAAAATATTTATCTTTCTGCTATTAATAGCAAAGCCTTGAAATTAGCTCCTTTACTGGCACAATATCTTTATACTCAAAAACGCCTGGACCTTCCCGGTCTTGGCAGTCTCATGTTGAATCCATCTGTAATCATTGAGACGGGAAATAATAAACAGACCCCTCTCCCCAACCTCGAGGGTATTACATTTGAATATAAACGATCAGTTAAAGAAGATCCGGCGTTAATTCAATTCATTTCTTCCCAGACCGGTAAAATAAAAGCACTGGCATCTGCCGATCTGGAATCTTATCTTGGACAAGCACTTCAATTTTTAAATATAGGCAAGCCTTTTTTAATAGAAGGCATTGGCAGTTTAGTAAAAATTAAATCGGGAGAATTTACTTTTACGCCGGGCCAGGTGATCCCGGTCCTGCTTAATGATTATTCAGCAAAAGAAATTTCATTTGCTTCATCCGCTGAAGAACCAGTCGGTGATTATAAAAGTATTTTCTACTCCACTAAGAAAAAAACAACGCCAATAAAACCAATGGCCCTTTTACTATTGCTTGGAGGCCTGGCAATTGCTATCTGGGGTGGCTACACATTGTATAAAAAAACAGCGGCCCAAAAAGTGCCCTTCGACTTCGCTCAGGATACACTTGCCCAAGAAAATAATAACCGTGAACCTGTATTGATAAAAGATACTATTGTACATCAAAAAGACAGTACGATTGAACCCAAACGGATAACCGTAGTTCCGGCTGGAAATTATAAGCTTATTTTAGAAATGTCCAATAAGGAAAGAGCGGTTAACCGCTTAGGTAAGTTAAAGGCTTATCAATGGAATGTACAAATGGAAACGACTGACTCTCTTTCGTATAAAATTTTTATGCTCCTCCCCCTTGCCGCAGCCGACACCAGCCGCACTCTTGATTCATTAAGCCGGCTAAATGGCCGGAGAGTTTACATTGAAAAATAAAAAGGCTGTCATTTCTGACAACCTTTTGAGGTCCCGAGCGGATTCGAACCGCTGTAGAAGCTTTTGCAGAGCTTTGCCTAGCCACTCGGCCACAGGACCATTATTTGATCTGCCCTCCTCAGGATTTTGGCCACAGACCGTTTTGAATCGCAGCGAAAATAGGATATTTTTGAGAATTGAACTTATTCATCATTTCAAACATTGTGTATGAGTCGCATTGCGGAATCAGAATTAATTATTAATCCCCGGGGGGCTATTTATCATCTTGATCTTCGTCCGGATGAAATAGGTGGCACGGTCATCACGGTAGGTGATCCCGACCGGGTAAAAGAAGTAAGTAAACATTTTGACGCTGTTGAAGTAAAAAGACAACACCGTGAATTTATTTCTCATACCGGTTACATTGGTAAAAAAAGATTGACGGTTTTATCATCCGGTATCGGTCCTGACAATATTGATATCGTAATGAATGAACTGGATGCCTTAGTCAATATTGATTTTGAAACAAGAGAAATTTAAAAGCAATTAAAATCGTTGAATATTATCCGTATAGGAACTTCCGGTTCTTTACAGGCAGATATTCCGGTGGATAGTTTTGTGGCTTCCACTCACGGTCTTGGGGTGGACAACCTCCTGAATTTTTACCGGCTTGAACAAAACGATGAAGAACATCAGCTATTACAATCTTTTGTAACACACACACAGATACATGGGCAAATTGGTAATCCATACATCAGTAGCGGCGCCGCTTCCTTAATAAAACATTTTGTAAAAGATTTTCACCAGGGCATTACTGTTACCTGTCCCGGCTTTTATGGACCCCAGGGTAGAATATTAAGATTAGGGATAAGTAATCCTAACTTCGTTAACCGTCTGACCGATTTTCGTTTTGGCCAGCACCGCATCACCAACTTTGAAATGGAAACTTCAGCGATCTATGGTTTAGGAAAATTATTGGGACATAGTTGTCTTGCTGTAAATGCGATTGTTGCCAACAGAGTAAAAAAAGAATTTTCCAAAGACGGGAAAGTAACCGTTGAAAACCTGATTCAAAAATTTCTTCAAATATTCTCAGAAAACATCTGATGCAATTACATTTTTATAAATACCAGGGAACCGGGAATGATTTTATTCTTGCTGATAACAGGAGAAATGAATACTCATCATTGGCACCCACACAAATTCATACACTCTGCGACAGAAGATTTGGCATTGGTGCCGATGGCTTGATGCTGATGAATGAGAAAAACGGTTTCGATTTTGAAATGAAATACTATAATGCAGATGGCAAAGAAGGAAGTATGTGTGGCAATGGCGGCCGCTGCATGGCAAAATTTGCATATCACCTCGGTATTCACCGGGAATTATACCGGTTCCTTGCTTCCGATGGTATACACGAAGCAGAAATTGATACAGATGGAATCGTTTCACTGAAAATGAAAGATGTAAAAACAGTCAGGAAGTATCACAATGATTTTATTCTTGATACCGGCTCGCCACACTATATCAAAATGGCGACGAATGTAATGGACATAGATGTGTTTAAAAAAGGAAGCGAGAGAAGACACAGCAAGGAATTTG
>JBKJLR010000393.1:0-6936 GCA_046596865.1 Chitinophagaceae bacterium | reverse complement strand
GTAAGAAAGCAGGAAGAAGAAATTTCCCGTCATAGAAAAAGCCTTGTTAGCACTGGCGATCGGAGTGCCAAAATAAGAACTTACAATTTTCCACAAAGCAGGGTCACAGATCATCGTATCGGACTTACCTTGTATAATTTGGAAGCAGTACTAAATGGAGACATTCAGGAACTTCTTGAAGCTTTACAGTTTGCCGAAAATTCGGAAAAGCTGACTAAACAGAATTGATGTTTTCAAAATAAAAAAATTCTCAAGTGCTTTTCTAAATGGGTATCATTCTTGTAACGCTCTGCTTAAATATTTATTAGACACTTAAAACCAAACTATTATGTTAGAAAAAATTATTGACCTGGTCAAACAATTCGGGCAGGATTCAGTCGTAAAAAATCCTGATGTTCCTAATGAGTACAATAATGATGTCCTGGCGGATGCCACCAAAACCATAGGAAGTGGATTTCAAAATATATTGGCTGGCGGTGGGTTGCGAAATATCCTGGATCTTTTTAGAGGAGGAGGAAATAAATCGGGTGGCGGAGGTATCGGCGGGTTATTAAAAAATCCCATTGTTTCAATGATGGTCGGTTACTTTATGACCAAGCTGGTAGGTAAATATAAAATGAACCCTGCAGCAGCCAGTAATTTATCAAATCAGCTTATACCCAACGTACTGAATGGACTTATTAACCGAACCGCCAGTACGGATCCAAAGGATGATGCTTTTGATTTTAATGACCTGATTGGCTCTCTTACAGGTGGAAAGGTGGCAACATCAGAATCTAATTCAGGTGGATTTGATTTTCAAAGTTTGTTGAACAAACTTATCGGCCGGGGTAAAAATGATGATGAAAATGAAGACGCTGAAATGGAGGATGCCATCAGCCAGGTAACCCGTGGAGCACAGGAAAATCAAGGGGAACAGGCGTCAAAAGGCGGAGGTTTAATGGATTTAATAAAAGGTTTTTTAAAATAAAGTTCAGACAAGTCAATAAAAACCCGTTTCCAATAGTAGGAAACGGGTTTTTTAGTGAAAAATGATTTTTGGCATGAAATTTTAAAGGTATATTATCAATTAGTCGTCAAATAAATAGTTTAAGTTCTTTGTCAGTTGATTGTCAGTTTTTTAAAATTATAGATAGAAAACTGACGATATGATATGTAAGATTTTGCTTTAAAGAATCGTATGGTTACAAATGGTAACGGAGGAAATTTACCAGAGGAATTATGTGAAATTACTGACACGGTTCTTTTAAAGATTCATTAACAGCAAACATCATACTACTGGCAGTAAATTTGCGTTATAGATATTATTAAAAACGAATTGTTGAACTCATTATAAAGACATTAAACTTTCTCATAAGCAGTTAGTTTTGGTTGCGACCCCTGTTTCTACAGGGGTCAATTTTTTATATACCTTAAACTGACAATAAGCCCGGTGGCACATCCCACAGCGTCAGCTATTATATCCCCGGTATCAAATGATCGGTTGTTAACTAAATATTTTTGAATAAACTCCATTCCGATACCATACACCAGGCAGAGTAAAGTGATAAAAACGAAAACACTTTTCAGTTTCTTATTATCTAAAACCATTCTTTGCATTGCCCAACACCATAGAAAAACCATGATGCCAAACATGCCAATATGCACCCATTTATCAAACCATATTTTCCCCAACCAGTTTTCTTGTGGAATGGCTTTGCCGGGTATTGTTAATAGTAAAGTAGAAATGATTAACCAGGTAACCGGAAAAATAATCGAAGGTTTAATGCGTTTCAAACAGGATTAGTTTCCGCAATATTAAGTAAGATTTTTGTTCATCAAGGTGTAGTGAGAATAAAAGAAAGGAGCCCCAAAAGAGGCCCCTTTATTTAACCAACTATAGAACCAAAACTACTATAGCACTAATTTATTCTTCCAATTACGGGATAAGCAGTATTTCAGATTGATAAGGGATAGGAAATTTTAGAGTTTGCCCATTACATACATGGAGCCTTGTGGCGTTAGATTACCACCTTTCTTTTCTAAGGTAATGGCAAATGCTTCAGCACCCTGGGTGTTTTTCATGTGTGCCAGAAGTTTCTTTTGTTTTACATCATATTCCAGCATACCAAGGTCAACAGGTTTGCCATTAAATATGGCCCAAAGCTGGTATTGTTTATCACTGGCAGGCACAGGTAGATTATTAGCCAACAGGTAAACATCATGAGAAGTAGAATCCCAATATACGGTGGCATATGATTGTGGTGAAACCTCCAACCCCTTCATCGCCGCCATTTTAATATTTGGATTTGACTGAAGGATTTGAATATCTTTTTCTACATCACTCAGTTTCGCAACAGTGTTGTCGTAGTTGTTCTGAAGATCTTTATTTTTATTATACAGAGTGATATTGTAATATATGCTTCCAACAAGCAATATAACAGAGGCGGCTGCTGCATATTTAGTCCAGTTTGTTTTTCTAACCAGTGCAGTTTGCATAGACACCACTTTACCTGTTCCGCTGATCTGCTCAAAAATTTTATTTTTTACAACGGCAGCAGGAGCAATAGCATTTTCCATGGCCTGTTTTTCCAGCGCCACTTCAAATGCCGTTCTTGCGGCAAGCACTTCAGCATATTGCGTACACATCTTCTCAAACTCTCTTCTTTCTTCATCAGAAGCAAGTCCAAGAACATAGCTCTCTACAATTCCACCTGATATGTATTCTTGTATATTCACTTTATTATTAAATCATTGTTCTTAATTGTACCAGGGCACTTCGTATTCTTGTTTTCACTGTCCCTAAGGGTATATTAAGTGCCCTCGAAATTTCTTCATGAGTAAAACCCTGGAAGTATGACATATCAACTAAAACTCTTAATTCACCTTTCAGCTTTGTCAATACTTTTTTAAGTCCTACATCATCAATCATTGGCCCTGTCACTGCTCCGGGAATATCTACGTTCTCACTCAAAGATTGGTTTTTCTGCGAATCTCTGAATCCTTTAGACCTCACTTCATCTATTGATGCATTTCGGGCTATATTCAACATCCAGGTAAACAGTCTTCCTTTTGTTGGGTCATACAACTCTATTTTTCTCCAGATGTTTATAAAAACATTCTGTAGCACATCATTCGCAATCTCCTTATCTGTTACAATGGAATTTACGATGCCATACAAGGCGCCGGAATAGTTGTCATACAAATAGCCGAAAGCTTTTTCGTTGCGTTCTTGCAACAAAGTCACCAGCTCATTTTCGCTGTATGTGGTTTTGGAGTTCAATTTAGTTGGTTAAGTTACAATCACTAACGTAATAATTGTACCCTTGTTCATTTACGGAAGATTTAATTCGACAGATTTAACCCACCACAGCTTCATACCCTGCAACATCCAGTAATGCTTCAACATCAGCTGGGTCGTTCACAGTCATTTTTATCATCCAACCTTCCCCATAAGGATCATTATTTACAGCTTCTGGAACACCGGCAAGTGCAGGGTTTAATTCTGTAATGGTACCGCTAACCGGTAGAAAAAGGTCAGATACTGTTTTTACTGCTTCCACTGTTCCGAAAACTGCACCGGCTTCCAGCTCTTTACCGATAGTTTCTACTTCTACATAAACAATATCGCCCAATTCTCTTTGGGCAAAATCAGTAATACCGATAGTGGCCACATTGCCTTCCAGGCTTACCCATTCATGATCTTTTGTATAACGGAGATTCGCAGGAAAATTCATTTTCGACGTTTTGAGTTGCAAACCTAAGGAAATGAAACAAATATTTACATGGAATCACTTGTTGAAACATCAATAATCCTGTTTTTACATTTCACCGGAAATTTAATGCCGTTCAGGGCATGATTTGAACCATTTGTCGGTTATCACTTTTACAATGGCATGACACAGGAGTATATTTGCACTCTAATAAAAAAAAGGATTGAATATGAGAAAGTTAGTAACATTTTTTGTGGGATTTATGCTGGTAGGTGCTACCGTTCAGGCCCAGCAAATATCGGGTTTAGTGAAAGACAAGCAGGGAAAGGGACTTGAAAAATCAACCATATCCCTTTTAAGAGCAAAAGACTCATCGGTAGTAAAACTAGTAGTTACTGGAGATAATGGCAGTTATTCTATTAATGCTACTCAGCCGGGTAGTTATTTAGTAAGTGCATCCTATGTTGGATATGCATCTGCTTACTCGCAGGTATTCGAATTGTCCGGTTCTGGTTCCATGAGTTTGCCAGATATGACAATTACCAAGTCTAAAGGAGATTTAAAAGATGTGACTGTAACAGCAAAAAAACAAATTATTGAGGTAAGAGCTGATAAAACTATTTTAAATGTTGAAGGTACTATCAATGCAGTTGGATATGATGCTTTGGAACTACTGCGCAGAAGTCCGGGTGTGATGGTAGATAAAGATGATAATCTGAGTTTGGCGGGTAAAAATGGGGTGCAGGTATTTATTGATGGTAAACCCTCCCCACTTTCCGGTTCTGATTTGTCCAATTATTTAAAAAGCCTTCAGTCAGCACAAATAGAAGCGATAGAAATAATTACCAACCCTTCTGCTAAATACGAAGCAGCAGGGAATGCTGGTATCATCAACATTAAGCTGAAGAAGAATAAAACCTTTGGTACCAATGGCTCTCTAAGTGCCGGTTATGTGCAGGGAGTTTATCCGAAATATAATGGTGGAATAAACCTGAACCATCGGAATCAACATATAAATGTATTTGGTAATTACAATTATAATAATGGTAAGAACCAATTGACCTTTACTTCCAGGAAAGAGCAGTTTGATACATTATTTATGCAAAGCAACAAAATTGCTTTCAAAAATAATACACACAGTTTCAAAGGTGGTATTGATTATTTTATCAATGCTAAAAGCACTATAGGTGCCGTTGTTAGCGGTAACATTGCTGACAATGATATTACTACTGCCGGCCCAATGTATTTTACATACATACCCAATAATCAGCTGGTAAAAATTCTAAAGGCTACGAATACAAATGAAATGCAGCGGAACAATGTGAACACTAACTTAAATTATCGTTATGCAATTACCGGGGGTACGGAATTAAATATTGATGCTGATTATGGGTTCTTTAAAATCAGGTCTAACCAGTATCAACCTAATTATTATTTCCTGGCGGATGGTAGTACTGAAACGAGCCGGGTTATCTATAATATGATTTCACCCACCGATATAAATCTGTATTCTTTCAAAACCGATTATGAGCAGAACTATAAAGGCGGACGTTTAGGTATTGGCGGAAAAATCGGAATAGTAAATTCAGACAATGATTTTAAACGTTACGATGTTTATTCCAACAACAAAATACTTGACACGGCAAAAAGTAACCGGTTCGAATACAAAGAAAATATTAATGCGCTATATGTGAATTACAATAAACAACTGAAGAAAGGGTTTATGGTGCAGTTTGGTTTGCGGGCAGAGAATACGCATTCAAGAGGGCTATCTACCGGGTTTAAAAAACAAACCAGCAATTGGACAAATTATGATTCCACTTTTAAAAGAGATTACACAGACCTTTTCCCAAGTGCCGCCATAACATTCAACAAAAACCCCATGAAACAGTGGAGTTTATCTTACAGTCGTCGTATTGACCGCCCTGCTTACCAGGATTTGAATCCGTTTGAGTTTAAGTTGAATGAATATTCTTATATGAAAGGAAATACACTGCTGCGACCTCAATACACCAATAGCTTCAGTATAACTAATGTGTACAAATACAAGCTCAGCACCAAGCTAAACTATAGCCATGTAAAGGATATTTTTGCGCAGATACCGGATACGATTGATAAAACAAAAGGATTTCTTACCAAGAAGAATCTGGCCACCCAGGATATATTTAGCCTCAATATCAGTTATCCTTTCCAGTACAAATGGTATAGCTTTTTTGCCACTACGAATGCTAATTACTCACACTATGTAGCAGATTTTGGTGGGGGAAGCCGGAAAGTTAATTTGAAAGTATTTTCAGTTACTTATTTTATGCAGAACAGTTTCAACCTGGGCAAAGGCTGGACAGGGGAACTGAGTGGTTTATATCTTTCACCATCAGTTTGGCAGGGAGTGATAAAATCAAAAGCAATGGGAACGGTAGATCTTGGTCTGCAAAAAACATTATTTAAAGGCAAAGGAACAATAAAAGCTGCTGTAAGCGATATTTTCCAGACAATGAAGTGGGGCGGAACATCTGATTTTGCAGGTGTGAAGAGTTCATTTAATGGACAAGGAGAAATCCCTCAATATAAACTGAACTTCAATTTTAGATTTGGAAGTACTCAGGTGAAAGGTGCCCGTCAGCGGAAATCAGCAGTGGAGGAAGAAACGAAGCGTACAGAAAATGGTGGTGGTATGGGCCAGCAATAATTGTCTACTAAATAGAAAAACCTCATCCTCTTTAAACGGATGAGGTTTTTTATGATAAGATCGGTTAATATTTTTTTCTTTTGATCAGTTTTGCTGTAATGATCTTTACATCACTTATTGGGCGGTCCCTGTCATTCCCCTTACTGGTTTGCACAGCAGCAATTTTATCGACTACTTCAATCCCTTTTACTACTTCTCCGTACACGGTGTAGCTTTGGTCGAGATGCGGAATACCCCCGATGGTTTTATAAACTTCCCGCTGTTGGGCAGGAATTTTCCGGCCCGCCATTCGGATTGTTTGGACTGAATCAAGACCTGCATCTGTAAAAACTTTTCCTTGTGCAATATAAAACTGGCTGCCGCTGCTTGCTTTAGTGGGGTTTACATTATCTCCTGATCTGGCTGCAGCAATAACCCCTTTTTTATGAAATAAAGTTGTTCTGAATTCAGCCGGAACGGTATAACCCGGTCCGCCGACGCCTAATGGTACTCCGGTTTGTGCCTTCTTGCTGTCAGGGTCGCCGCCTTGTATCATGAAGTTTTGAATGACACGGT
>JBKJLR010000371.1:0-5115 GCA_046596865.1 Chitinophagaceae bacterium | reverse complement strand
TAAACGGCTGACGGAGAAAATTCAAACAACAGGAATGCCGGTTGATATAGTTGTTACGCCATATAAAACAACCATTCTTGCTGATGGGAAAGATGCTACTGTTATTAATATAAGTGTAGTGGACAGAGAAGGCCGTGAAGTACCTGATGCTGATAATGTGATCAGGTTTAGCATTGCTGGTGATGGAAAAATTATTGGTGTTGGAAATGGCGATCCAAGCAGTCACGAACCGGATAAATGTGCAGATGGGGCATGGCAAAGAACTTTATTTAATGGTAAATGCCAGGTCATCATTCAGTCGGGCACGAAACCGGGTATGATAAAATTTGAAGCAAAAGCAACAGGTCTTTGGAGCGGAGGAACGGATGTTCAAACAATTTCTCCCGAAAGTGTGGCCATTGTTACAATCGATAAAAAATATCAACTACCTGTTTCATTACCGGTAAAGGAAGTAGATAAAATGTTGGGAGCTGATATTTCCTTTTTACCCGAATTGGAAGCGAAAGGAATGAAGTTTTTTGACAAAGGGATAGAAAAAGATGCGATACAGATATTAAAAGACCATGGCTTTAATTATGTGAGGCTGCGGATTTTTAATGATCCGGCGGCTGATAGTGGTTATTCACCACAAAAAGGTTTTTGTGATTTAGCCAACACCAAGAAAATGGCAAAACGGGTGAAAGATGCCGGGATGAAATTATTACTCGATTTTCACTATAGTGATTTTTGGGCTGACCCGGGTAAACAGTTCAAACCTGTTGCCTGGAGGAAATTATCATTTACAGAATTAAAAAAAGCTGTTTATGACTATACCAAAGATGTCATCCAGCAATTAAAAGACCAGGGAACAACTCCTGACATGGTACAGATAGGGAATGAAATAAATCATGGTATCCTTTGGCCTGAAGGAAATGTAAGTAACCTCGATGGATTGGCGCAGTTAATAAATGCAGGAACGGCGGCTACTAAATTGGTGGATCCATCAATCATTATGATGCTGCATGTGGCATTGGGTGGACAAAATGACGAATCAGTTTTTTTTATTGATAACATGATTGCACGGGAAGTTTATTTTGATGTGATTGGAGAATCTTACTATCCCAAGTGGCACGGCACACCTGATGATCTCCGGGATAATCTGAATGATCTGGTCAGGCGTTATGGAAAAGATGTAATTGTGGTAGAATATTCTCACCGAAAAGAAGAAGTAAATAAAATTGCTTTTGAATTGCCGGAGGGAAAAGGAAAGGGTACCTGTATATGGGAGCCTCTTAATTTGTGGGAACGGATTTTTGATAATGAAGGAAAGTCAAATGAATTAATTAAGGTGTATGATGAAATAAAAAATAAATATTTAAGTAAGTAATGGTAAGTGAAACGAAATATGGTGTTCCCGAACAATTAAAAAAATTTCTCACCCCTGCTACCATGGTTGTGAGGTCACCGGGTCGCATCAACCTGCTGGGAGAACATACGGACTACAATAATGGTTTTGTATTGCCTGCCGCAATTGATAAAGCTGTGTATGTTGCCATAGAAAAAAAGACGGATAATAAAATATCACTTTATTCTATTGACTTTAATGAATCAGTGGAAATAGAGCTGGCTGACATCAAACCTGTTCCCGGTCATTGGACCACTTACATTTTGGGTGTTGTTAATCGATTAAAGAAAAGTGGATATCCGATTGGTGGGTTTACATTGACTATCTATGGTGATGTTCCCCTGGGCGCAGGGCTTTCCTCTTCTGCTGCTGTGGAGTGTGCTGCGGCATTTGCCATGAACGAATTGTTTGCCTTGCAAATTGAAAGAATTGAAATGGTAAAAATTGCTCAATTGGCCGAACATGAATTTGCAGGAGTGAATTGCGGCATTATGGACCAGTTTGCCAGCATGTTTGGAAAAAAAGATAGAGTAATACGACTTGACTGTAAGTCGATAGGGTATAAATATTTTCCACTTAATATGGATGGATATAAAATTGTTCTGCTGGATTCACAGGTAAAACATTCTCTTGCCTCTACAGAATATAATGTGCGGAGAAGTCAGTGTGAAGAAGGGGTAGCTTTAATACAGAAAAAATACCCGGCTATTGAAAGCCTGAGAGATGTTTCTTTGAATATGATTGAGGAGTGCCTGCTTATAAATGAGGTCATCCATAAACGTTGCAGGTATGTGGTGGAAGAAAATATCCGTGTACAGGATGGTTGTGCTGATTTGCTGCAGGGGAATATCAGGAGTTTTGGCGAAAAAATGTTTATCACCCATAAAGGCTTAAGTGAGCAGTATGAAGTAAGTTGTAAAGAGCTTGATTTTTTAGTTGAAGTGGTAAAAAGCATGCCGGAAGTTATTGGAGCAAGGATGATGGGCGGAGGCTTTGGCGGATGCTCCATCAACATTGTAAAAGAAGATTCAATTGATAGGATTATAAAAAGTGTCACAGATAAATACAGAAGCATAATGCAGAAAGATCTGAAAGCTTATGTGGTACAAATAGAAGACGGCACATCCCTTATAAACTAACGAACTGTTATATGAGTAAAATATTGCAACCAAGCGACTATATCGTATTTCTTGTTTATTTTTTTATTGTGGCTTCTTACGGATGGTGGATCTATAAAAAAAAGAAATCCGACCAGGCAAGTTCAAAGGATTATTTCCTTGCTGAGGGTTCGTTAACATGGTGGGCTATCGGCGCATCGTTGATTGCTTCAAATATTTCAGCCGAACAATTTATCGGGATGAGTGGTGAAGGATTTTTTTCCGGAATAGCAGTAGCCGCTTATGAATGGATTGCGGCTATCGCTTTAATTATTATTGCCATTTGGTTTATGCCGGTGTATCTGAAGAATAAGATTTACACTATGCCGCAATTCTTAAAACAGCGGTACAATGAATCGGTGGCCATTATAATGGCAGTGTTCTGGTTGTTTCTTTACGTATTTGTTAATCTCACATCTATCTTATTTCTGGGGTCAAAAGCTATCAGTGGATTGGCGGGAGCTGAAAATTTTCATTATATCGTTCTGGGATTGTCTTTGTTTGCATTTGTTATTGCTATTGGCGGTATGAAGGTGATTGGGTATACTGATGTGATTCAGGTGGCTGTTTTAATACTTGGTGGACTGGTGGCTGTGTATATTGCCCTCACCTCCGTAGATAAAGTTGTAAATCATGGTAATAGTGCTTTCAACGGTTTTAAAACATTGATATCGCAGGCGCCCGACCATTTCCACATGATATTTAATAAGCCCAATGCAAGCAGCAGTGCGGAATATATTCAGAAGTACATTGCGCTGCCGGGTATCACCATGTATTTTGCCGGGCAGTGGATTGCGAATTTAAATTATTGGGGTTGTAATCAATATATCACGCAAAGAGCATTGGGTGCCGATTTACAAACTGCCCGTAATGGTATTTTATTTGCAGGCTTTCTAAAATTATTCATGCCTATCATTGTAATGCTACCCGGAATTGCAGCATTTGTTTTGTATAAAAATGGTTATTTCGATGCAGCTGTATTTGATGGTAAAAAAGACGGAGCTTATGCTGCTATTTTAAGTATGCTCCCGGCGGGTATGAAAGGATTGTCCGTTGCAGCGTTGACCGCAGCAATTGTTGCCTCGCTGGCGGGTAAGGCGAACAGTATTTCTACCATTTTTACTTTGGATATTTATCATAAATACTTTAATAAAAATGCCGATGAGAAAAAATTGATCTGGATAGGTCGTATTACCATTCTTGTTGCTATTCTTATTGCTGTATTCTGTACCTGGGGCGACATATTAGGAATTGGGGGAGAAGGTGGATTTACATTCATTCAAAAATATACCGGCTTTATTAGCCCAGGCGTTTTTGCAATGTTCATTTTGGGAATGTTCTGGAAAAGAACGACAGGAGCAGCCGCAGTTATCGGAGTACTATCAGGATTTCTATTATCTGTTTTGTTTAACAATTACGCACCTGCCTGGTTTGGTAATGAAACGCTGCTATATACAGCTTATCCGAATGGCAAAGGTGGATTTGAAATCCCCTTCCTCGTCACAATGGGTTGGTCGTTTTTTCTTACCGTATTACTTATGATCTTAATAAGTTTTGCAGGGCCAAGAATAAATCCAAAATCATTTGCCTTAGATAAGGCTATGTTCAAACTAAAACCTTCCACTATTGTATTGATCACAATGATAGTGATGATAGTAATTGCCCTATATGCAAAATTCTGGTAAATAAATTTTATTGAACTTTAAAAAAATGAAATGCCGCCTCATTCATTTGTTGAACTCAGAAGAGGCGGCATTCTGTATATTTGCCCGGGCGTTAAAAAAGATATTTACAATTTTATAAATATAGCACTGGCCAGTTGATGGGGTGATTGAACAATAAAAGTATACACACCTGGCAGTAAAGTAACCAACTCAACATTCCAGTTATTGGGCCCCACGGTTACATTGCGGATATACGTTCTGACCGGGACACCAAACCCATTCAGTATTTTAATATTCACCTGTTCTGTGTGGGTAGATAAAAAATCAACATGCAACATATTCACAACGGGATTCGGGGCCAGGTGCAGCGCAGGCTCATTGTGGGCCGCCACTCTTACTACTTTACATATTCTTGTTTCACAACCTGATCTTGTTCTTATGTTGAGACATACCTCATATTCACCCCCGTGTTCATAGGTGTGTGTTACTTCCCGGCCCGTAGCACTGCTACCATCACCAAAAGTCCAGCGGTAAGATATTGCTTCATCATTTGAATTATGAATACTAAATCCTTTGAACTTAAATGTTTTTGGAGCAGTGAGAGAATCGGTCATATATCCGCCACACATATTGTTTGATGGGCGAATCACCACTTCACGGCAACTTGTAGCAATACATCCACCCTGGAACAAGATTCTTACACAAGCCCTGTATGCCCCCGGAGCAGGATAAGTATGGCGGATAATTAAATCGGGTAAAGGCTGTAGTGGGTCTATCATAATGCAGGTATCCTCACCATCACCAAATGTCCAGCAGATACGTTCAGGTCTTCTTACCGGATCAGTGTGAGGAACTGCCAGGAAACCACGAACCAAACTGGTTATGGATGGAGTTATCTCCAACAAGTTTA
>JBKJLR010000035.1:0-8398 GCA_046596865.1 Chitinophagaceae bacterium | reverse complement strand
GTATTGCTAAACCTGTTCAACAATGCCTTTTACGCTGTTTCAGAAAAGAAAAAGCAGGGTGGGGAAGGCTATGAGCCTCTTGTTTCCGTACAGACGAGAAAAATAAACAGCCAGTTTGAAATTACAGTAATGGATAATGGAAATGGAATCCCGCCCGCCCTGTTGGATAAGATCTTCCAGCCATTTTTTACTACCAAACCCACCAGCCAGGGAACAGGATTAGGGTTGTCAATAAGCTATGATATTATAAAGGCGCATGGAGGAGAATTAACTATTAATAGTCTCGAAGACCCGCTGAAAGGAAAAAGAACTATGTTTATTATTCATTTGCCAGTTTAACGCTGACTCCATAATTTCAGGAAGTTCTGGCTGAGAAAAGAAAACTGAGTGCTTAAAATGATTTTGATTCGATTAACTATATTGCTATTGACCATAACCGTCCCGGTTTTCGCTTCCCAGGCGCAAATCATCTTTAATAAAAAACTGCAACTGGGGGAGCCATCTAAGATCTATGTTGAATCGATTACGGGAATAGCCCAGGACCTGAGGGGATTTATCTGGCTTACATCCAAACAGGGATTGCTGCAGTACGATGGAATTTCCGAGAAGGCTTACCGGAATAATCCGCTTAATTCAAATTCATTTGGATATAATTCTGCCGAATGTCTGTTTATAGATGAAGAAAATATTATTTGGATAGGAAGCCTGGGTGGCGGCCTGGACCGTTTTGATCCATTTACTAACACGTTTAAACATTTTCGTCAAAACCCGAAAGATCCAAACAGTCTAAGTAATGATTCGGTTTATTGTATCCTGAAAGATAGTTATGGATTGCTATGGATAGGTACCAGTAAGGGGCTTTCGGTGTTTGATCCTAAAACCGAAAGCTTTAAAAGTTATTATAAAACTGACACCGATAACCGGAGCCTGAGTGATAACATAATAAATGTTATTTACGAAGACTTGCAAAAAGAAATATGGATTGGCTGCGGTTCTCCCTGGAATAAAGGTAAATCTTCGCCGGCTGGAGGTCTGAATCGCTTTGATCGTAAAAAAGGAAATTTTACGAGATATGTTCATAGTATTTCTGATCCGAAAACGCTAACGACAAATATAGTAACGGCGCTATATGAAGACAGCAAAGGAAATTTCTGGGTAGGTACCACCGGCGATGGCCTTCACCGCATGGATAGAAATACAGGAACGTTTACTCATCTTAGCTATGATCCTTTACAGCCTGGTAAACTAAGCCGATCGGCAGCTTTATCAAGCGATACCATAAATGTAGAAGATCATATCCGCTTTTTTACTGAGGATGTAAAGGGCGGTTTTTGGATAGCTACTGTTTATGGTGGCATCAGCCGTTTGGATCCAGGTACCAATAAGATTAGTCACTACGGACCGCAGGTATTGAATGGCCGTAGCAATCTCGTTGATACCAGCGAAGGTTTCCGCCATTATATACCCTGGCAAAAAATGCGTTCAAGGGATGGATTGCTCTGGATCGCTACTGCGGATGGGGGATTGTATAATATTAATTTCTCAACCCCAAAATTGCCGTTTAGTTCTCTTCCGGGTCAAAGTGTAATTAGCTTCAAACTTGAAGAAGATAAAAAAATATTGTGGATAGGAACAAACAAAGGGGTAATAAAAAGGGACCTTGCTACAAACACGGACAGGTCATTTGTTTTTGATGCAAGAGAAAATAGCGAATCGAATATTATCAACTCGATTAAAGTCGATAAAAAAAATAATGTCTGGATAGGAAGCAGTAATGGGCTTCATATGCTGGACCAGGCAACTGAACAAATTATACGATTTCGTCATAACCCTGCAGATCCAAAAACTGTTTCAGGCGACGGTATCTATGCGGTTTTCCCGGATGGTGCAGGTAATTTTTGGATTGGTACGAACAGGGGTCTTGATAAACTTGATATTAATACCCGGACATTCACCCATTATAATCAAAAAAGCGGTTCCGTTGATTCCTATTCAGGGAACTACACAGTCTACGATATCGAAACAGATAACAAAAAAAACTTATGGCTGGGTACATCAGCCGGCCTGGATTATATGGATCAGAAAACAGGAATGATCAGGCATTATCTTCCCAACGTTTCCATCTGGTGCATTTTTATTGATGTCAATAACGATGTCTGGACGACAAGTTCTACCGGGTTGTATTTATATAATCAGAAAACTGATAAGTTTTCGGAGTTCCTTAATCCCAAAACGAATGAACGTTTTTTTGACATCATTGATATACTCGAAGATGACAAAAAGTATATGTGGGTAAGGGCTACCCGGGAGATCATCAGGATCAGCCCGGATCACCAGGAGGTCAAGATCTATTCTGAGAAAAATGGAACCCGGGAGTGTAATCCTGCATTTGACAGGTACAATATAACTGATAGTAAAGGAAATGTTTATATGGTTGCCGATGGAGGATTTCATGTTTTCAACCCCGCTGAGCTGGACGAAAGCCCCACAATTCTACCAATCGTTTTCAACGAACTTAAGGTCAATAACCGGGAAATTTTTCCAACAACGAGCAGTATATTAAAAGAGCCAATTTTTAAAACGAAAGAACTGAGCCTGAGCTTTGCTGAAAATGATTTTTCGCTGCGTTTTCTTTCCTTCGATTATACGGAGAACGAAAGGATAAATTATTATGCAAAACTGGAGGGGTATGACAAAGACTGGCGATACCTCGGATCTTATAATAGTATCAACTATTTCAATGTTCCTCCGGGAAAATATATATTTCATGCAAGAGCGATCAACAGTGAAGGGGTGAGTACTGAAAAAACGATTGCTATAACTGTACATCCACCCTGGTGGCGCACCTGGTGGGCTTATACATTGTATGCCATATTATTCTTTGCCGGAATATGGTCGTTTATCAGTTACAGGTCACGCAGCTTAAAATTTGAGAACCAGTTACTGGAAGGCAAAGTGGCTGACCGGACGGCACAATTAAGCAATTCTATTAAGGAACTTAAAACCATGCAGAACCAGCTTATCCATTCAGAAAAAATGGCTTCTTTAGGGGAACTTACCGCTGGCATTGCCCATGAAATTCAAAACCCGTTAAACTTCGTTAATAATTTTTCAGAAGTAAACACGGAGTTGATTGATGAAATGCAACATGAGTTAAATGCTGGAAAAAAAGAGGAGGCAATAGCAATATCAAATGATATCAAAGCGAATGAAGAAAAAATAAACCATCATGGTAAAAGAGCCGATGCTATAGTAAAAGGTATGCTGCAGCATAGCCGCAGCAGCAATGGTATAAAAGAACCTACCAATATAAATGTTTTAGCCGATGAGTACTTACAATTAAGTTACCATGGTTTACGGGCAAAGGATAAAACTTTTAATGCTACCTTAAAAACAGATTATGATGAAAACCTTTCAGCAATAAATGTCATTCCGCAGGATATTGGCCGGGTGATATTGAATTTATTTACCAATGCTTTTTATTCAGTAGCGGAAAAAAAGAAACAGAATATAGTTGGCTATGAACCGACAGTTTCAACCAGCACAAAAAAAGCAGGTAATAAGGTAGAAATAAGAATAAGGGATAACGGCATGGGTATTCCGCAAAAGGTGATGGATAAAGTATTCCAACCTTTCTTTACAACCAAACCCACCGGGCAGGGAACCGGGCTGGGTCTAAGTATGAGCTATGATATTATTACGAAGGGCCATGGTGGCGAACTGAAAGCGGAAACTAAGGAAGGTGAATTCGCAGAATTCGTCATTATTTTACCATTATAAATCATAAATTGAGTGTTTAAAATAAACAGGCCTTCATATTAATAAAAAAATTGAATGCGATGAAAATATTAGTAGTTGATGACGAAAAAGATGTACAGGTGCTTTTTGAACAACGTTTCAGAAAAGAGATCCGTGATAAAAAAGTTGATTTTGTTTTTGCTTTTTCTGGTGAGGATGCTCTCACTTACCTAAATCAACATGACCAGGAGGCAGTGTTGATATTGTCTGATATCAATATGCCAGGAATGAGTGGCCTCGACCTGCTGGCGCATATAAAGCAGAAACATTTTAAACCACCACCGGTAGTGATGATGATAACTGCGTATGGTGATGCAGAGAATTTTAATACCGCCAAAGAATTGGGGGCGGATGATTTTTTAACGAAACCGGTTGACTTTGCCGCCTTAAAAGAGAAACTTAAAATTAATAATTAATGGCAAAAATACTAGTCGCCGATGACGAGGCAGACCTTGAAATGCTCATCAAACAGAAATTCCGTCAAAAGATACGGGGACAGCAATATGAATTCATTTTTGCCATGAATGGAAATGATGCCCTGGAAAAAATACAACAGCATCCCGATGTGGATATTGTGCTGAGTGATATTAATATGCCGGAAATGGACGGATTGACATTGTTGAGCCGGCTAAGCGAATCAAGTCCTTTAATTAAATCAGTAATTGTTTCTGCCTATGGTGATATGGACAACATCCGGACGGCGATGAATCGGGGGGCCTTTGACTTTATCACTAAGCCTGTGAATTTTGAAGACCTCGAACTGACGATGGAAAAAACCATCAAACATGTGAACCAGCTGCGGGAAACTATGAAAGCGATAAAGGAAAACAATATATTGAAGATGTATGTAGATGAAACAGTATTGAAATTTATGGGGAGCAGGGAGTTTGAATCGTCGCTGATGCTAAATGAAACAGTGGAAGCTACAGTAGCTTTTATTGATATCTGCAGCTTTACCACCATCAGTGAAAATGAAACCCCGGATATGGTAGTGAAGCTCCTGAATAAATATTTTGATGTGATGGTGAAGGAGATCATTGAGCAGGGTGGGTATATTGATAAATTTATTGGTGATGCGATTATGGTGGTTTTCAGAGGCGATTATCATTTAGACAGGGCCATTGATGCATCTCTTGCGGTAAGAAAAAAAATTGAAGAACTTCCTAACGAATCTGGTAATATATTTTTTGCACCCAAAGTTTCTATTGGTATTAACAGCGGTGAAATGATATCAGGAAACATTGGTTCGGCTACCCTGCGCCGCCTTGATTATACCGTTATTGGTGATGTGGTAAATGTAGCTCAACGATTGCAAAGCGCCGCCATTGAAGGACAGATCGTCATTAACGAAACGGCTTACAATAAAATAAAAGAATCATTCAATTGCCGGAAAGTAGGAGAAGTGAGTTTGAAAAATAAAGCGAACGCAATGATGATTTACGAAGTGATGGATTAATTTTTGAAACCAAAACTATTCATGCAATACGAGCAGGCTTATTCCTTCCTGATAAGTAAGCTGGAGAAAGAATTACCTTCCTGGCTTACCTATCATAATGCCGAACACACCAAAAGTGTAATAGCTTCAGCCGAATACCTGGCGAAGGAAGAAGGAATAGCTGGTGAAGAACTTCAGCTACTACGAACAGCGGCCTTATTTCATGATGCTGGGTTTCTTGAAAATCATAACAAACATGAAGAAATTTCCTGTAAGCTGGCCAAAAAATTTCTGCCGGCATATGATTACAATTCCGAACAGGTAGAAGCGATCTGCAAAATGATAATGGCTACAAAATTGCCACAAACACCTACGACTGAATTAGGAAAATATCTTTGCGATGCAGATTTGTTCTATCTCAGCACTGAAAAGTATACAGTTACTGCTGAAAAAATATTTGCTGAGTTTAAGAAAACGGGCTTTGTAAAAACAAGGACTGAATGGCTGAAAAAACAGGCGGATTTTTTATCCACTCATACTTACTTTACACAAACTGCTAAGCGGGAAGGTGATTCTCAAAAACAAATCACATTACAGGAAATTAAATCAACTTTACAAGCCACCCATTCCCATCTGCATAAGCCAAGCTTCTCAGAAAATTTACAAGATGCTTTTTTTATTTTACTGGGTGTTGTTATTGCCAGCTTTGCATTAAAAGAATTTTTAGTACCCAATCATTTCTTTGATGGAGGAGTTACCGGTATTTCCTTATTGGTGCATGAGGTGTATCATTTCAATCTGGGCATCATTATTATATTGTTTAATCTTCCGCTGGTTATTATCAGTTATTTCTCAGTTGGTAAAAGCTTTGCCGTTAAAATGTTTATCAGTGTGATATTGCTGGGCGTTTGCCTGGTGCTGATTCCCAATTATGCCGTAACATCAGATAAATTGCTGATTGCCATTTTTGGCGGCGTTTTTTTGGGAATCGGAATTGGATTGGTAATGCGGGCAGGGGCTGCACTGGATGGGATAGAAGTATTGGCCTTATATACATTAAAGAAAACCTCGTTTACAATAACTGAAATTATTTTAGGAATAAATATTCTCATCTTCGCCATTGCAGCAATGGAAGTAGGAGTTAATAATGCTTTATATTCAATACTCACCTATTTTGCTGCCACCCGCAGTATAGATTATGTAGTGGAAGGCTTGCAAGCTCATACGGGTGTTACTATAATCTCTGCAGAAAGTGAAACGATTAAATACGAGTTGGTGAATAAATTAGGAAGGGGCATCACCGTATATAAAGGCCAGCGGGGTTTTTTACCTGGTAATTTTGAAATAAGTACTGATTGTGATATTATATTCACTGTCATTAGCCGGCTTGAAATAAGAAAGTTAAAAAACCTTGTGTATGATGTGGATCCGAAGGCATTTGTTTTTGCCAGCACCATTAAAGAAGCCTCCGGTGGCATAATCCAAAGACGGCACAAGCATTAATTATTAGTCGGCAGTACATGCCATTATTTAGTTAACATCTCTTCTGCACCGGTCCAGTTTTCTGGAACTCCGTTTCTAAGATACTTTGAAGCATTCTCCATAAAAAAGATAGCGGTAAGATCGTCGGGGTCAGTTGCTATAATAGTTTGAAATGATTGTATCGCCTTTTCAAAATGCTGATCCATGTACGAATTCATTGCTTCACTGAAATGATGCAGGGTATTCACCTTTTTTTCCAGGTCTTCGGCAGGATAGCCATTGATACATTCAACAATACTAAGTAATTTATGTTTGCCCTTTAACTGTACTTTGCCAAGGTGCCGCAAATGATATTTGTTATGATCACTGATCTGGGAAAGCGTTTCACCACTTAACAATAGCGGGGATTTGTAATAATTGGTAAGACTTTCTATCCGGGATGCAGTGTTTACTGTATCAGAAATGGTAGCAGCATCCAACCGGTTCTCATCTCCGGTGATGCCCATGATCAAAGGACCTGTGTGCATACCTATGCCGGCTTTTATTATTGGCAGTCCTTGTAATTGTCGTTCCTCATTTAATTCATGCACGGCTTTTTGCATACCTATCGCAGCGTTCAACGCATCATCCGGATGGCGGGGAAATATAGCCATGATAGAATCACCCAAATATTGATTAATGAATCCATGGTAGGAACGGATAACAGGCCCCAGCCTTTCATTAAAGGCGGACACAAACCGGAAATTTTCTTCCGGCGTCATTTGTTCTGACAGGGAAGTAAAATCCCGGATATCAGTAAATAAAACGGTCACAATTTTTTCCGCCTGGTCACCCAATCTTACATCTGTCAATGTTTCTTTACCCAGTAAGCGGATGAATTCATTGGGTACAAATTTTTTAGTAACTTCATGAATACGCAGAATCGCTTCTTCTCTTTCACGAACTTCCCGTATATTTTTTTCATATAACATAGCACTTTCAATAGCGGTGGAAGATTGCAGCGCCAATGTTACCAGTAATTTAAGGTGGGCCGCAGAATATTGTTCTGCATCTTTGCCAGCCAGGATAATAGCACCCAATATGCGATGCTTAACTTTCATGGCAGCATAAATAAGAGAGTTAACATTTTCTTCAACAATCCCTTTCACTTTCAGAACAGATAAATCACTTATGATTTCAGACTGGCCGCTCAACCCGATTTTGAGAAGGATACTACTGTTGGTGCGGAGGTTTTCTTCATTAAAAAGCGGTTCTCCCGATGTGGCCGGAATCGTTAATTGCCTGCTTTCTTCATCCCAGAGTACAATCACTCCGCTGTGGGATGGAATAGAATGTATGGCCTGCTCCAATGTTAGGCGGGCTATTGTATCGGGATCAATGGTCTCCGTTAATTTTTCAGAAAAATTATAGATAACATTCAACTCCTGGTATAGGTTGAGCACTTCTGTTCCTAACTTTTTTTTCTCTGCTTCCTTTTGCAGCATTAATGATAATAGACTGGCAATGATGGCCGCATTGTCTTTCCCTTTTACATAGCCTGAAATTTCTCCATCCAGACTAACGGGATAAGATGACTGTTCGTCGCCTGAAGAAGTTCCAAATAAAATATTGTGCTGGATATCTTCCACAACAATATCCTTTCCGGTCATCTCTGTGGATGATTGCAGCCAGGTAGTTGTTTCG
>JBKJLR010000284.1:0-2630 GCA_046596865.1 Chitinophagaceae bacterium | reverse complement strand
ACTTTGAGAACCCTCCTTCGGAGGGCAGGGAGGCCTTACTTCCCAAACATTCTCTCCAATTGCTCCTGCTTAAACTCAAGATAAGTGGGACAACCATCTGGTGTAGCATTCGATTGCTCACAGGCGAATAAATCATTCACCAATTGCCGCATTTCTCTTTCAGTAAGTCTTGTACCTGTTTTGATAGATTGCTGTCTTGCCAATGAACGTATGAGTTTTTCTCTTTTTGAAAATTTTACTTCATTGCTAAAGTGTTTATATTGTTCCAGCAAAATATCAATAACATGCTTTTCATATCCCTGCGCTGTGTCAGCCGGTGTTCCCTGGATAACAAAAGTATTTTTGCCAAAGGGTTCTATAAGGTAACCGAGCTGCCGTAGGTCAATCATTATCTCTTCAAGAATAGCGGCATCAGCCGGAGCTAATTCTAAAGTAGTTGGAAACATGCTTCGCTGCGCTGCCACCGGTTTGTCCTTACTCGCAGCTTTCAGTTGCTCATACAATACTCTTTCATGTGCCGCCTGCTGATGGATAAGGAGGAAGCCATTAGCTGATGGAATGGTTATGTAAGTGTTCAGCAGTTGGGTTAGTTCTAAATCGGTTGTGAGGTGTGGGGTGTAAGTTGTGAGAGAAGTCTTATCCGCTGGAGTTGACACCTGAGAACTGACACCCGACACCGGAGTTTCATAAAAATCTTTCCAATGCTTTAACCCGATAGCTATCGGGTCACTTCTTTCACTCTTCTCAATAAAATGTGCCTGGTGCTTTTGAGTAAAGCCTTTATAGATTGAACCCGCAGCAGCAGCTGATCTTTTTTCTACAGTAAATGGTTGCTGAATAGATGATAATTGCTGAATGGAGGGATCCAACTCAAAATCAAGAGTAGGTGAAATGCTGAATTGGGCCAGTGCATGTTTGATAGCAGACTGAACAAAGGCGTAAATAATTTTTTCGTCTTCAAATTTTATTTCCTGCTTGGTAGGATGGACATTTACATCCACAACCGTTGGGTCAAGGTCAATAAACAATACATACATCGGAAAACTATCAGTAGCAATCATTTCCTGGTAGGCATTCATCACCGCATGGTTGAGATAGGGGCTTTTTATGAAACGGTTATTAACGAAAAAATACTGGTCGCCTCTTGTCTTCTTCGCCGCTTCTGGTTTACCCACGAAGCCATAAATGTTCATGTAATCAGTATCTTCTTTTACCGTTACAAGTTTGGCATTGTAATTATTCCCGAGTAATTGAACAATTCGTTGTTTTAAACTGCCGGATTCTAAATGAAATAGTTGCTGGTTATTGGCCGTTAGTGTAAAAAGAATTTCCGGAAATGACATGGCTACCCTGGTAAACTCATCTACAATATGGCGCATCTCGGCATTATTGCTTTTCAGAAAATTTCTTCGGGCAGGCACATTGAAAAATAAATTCTTCATGGCAATGCTGGTGCCAACAGGTGCTGCTATGGGTTCCTGGTTTTTAACGGTACTGTTTTCCACTTCAATATAAATACCGGTTTCGTCATCATCTCTTCTGGTTTTTAATTCTACCTGCGCCACCGCCGCAATAGAGGCCAGCGCCTCGCCCCGGAAACCCATCGTCCTGATATGAAACAGATCTTCAATAGTTTTTATTTTAGAAGTGGCGTGGCGTTCAAAACTCATCCTTGCATCCGTTTCACTCATACCACTGCCATTGTCAATCACCTGTATCAGTGATTTGCCGGCATCATTAATGAAGAGTTTGATTTCCGTTGCCCCGGCATCCACCGCATTTTCCAGCAACTCTTTTACGGCACTGGCCGGTCGTTGAATCACTTCTCCGGCTGCAATCTGGTTCGCAATATTATCAGGTAATAGGGTAATCTTATCAGGCACAAAATCAGGTTTAGCCGCCAAAAATAGTGATTTGCCCGCCCCCACCCAACCTTCCCCCGAAAGGGAAGATCTTTATTTTTCAATTGAAATGTAATGGTAAAACTTACATTCATTAATTAAACCTTTGCATCAAAAGGATTAATTTTAAGACTTATTTGCGATCATTATAATTTGTCATACTATGAAATTGATCAACACCATTTTATTTCTTTCTATACTTGTCCCTTCTATTACATCAGCTCAGTACAAAAGTAAACTGGCTGCCCGGGAGTGGACCGATAGTGTTTTTAATAGCCTGAGTGATGATGAAAAGATTGCGCAGTTAATGGTTATCCGGGCACATTCCAATCTTGGCGCTGATCATGTGGCTAAAGTGGTGAATGATATTCAGAAATATAATGTCGGGGCACTTTGTTTTTTCCAGGGGGGGCCGATACGACAAGCCAACCTTACTAATTATTATCAGCGCATTGCGAAAACACCGTTGATGGTGACTATTGATGGCGAATGGGGATTAGGAATGCGGTTAGATAGTGTTCTCAAATTTCCTTACCAATTGACATTGGGAGCATTGACCGATGAAAATCTTATTTATAGAATGGGATTGGCTGTTGGCGATCAATGTAAACGTATGGGGGTGCATGTAAACTATGCGCCGGTAGTTGACATTAATAATAACCCCAACAACCCTGTTATTGGTTACCGTTCATTTGGTGAAGACAAGGAAAAAGTTTCAAGATTTGGCGT
>JBKJLR010000250.1:0-4158 GCA_046596865.1 Chitinophagaceae bacterium | reverse complement strand
CTTTCCTTTCGGAATTCTTCCGGGGTATAATGCTTTTTTCCGGTGGGTTCTTTTATTACCGCCAGGTCAGCTTTTTCACTTATGCTCACAGCTTTAAATGTTTGCCGCCCATTATTTACATCCATTTCCAGTATCAATCCGGGTAATTGCCCCTGGTATTCTGCCGGTCCTGCTGATACAGGAATACTGGTGGTGAACCATGCCGTAATATTCGCCGTATCCTGTATTTCTTTCCGTTCCATCTTGCCATTATCCATACTCATCGTAGTCCGGGTGCTGATATTGGTGGCGGTAGCCATCATACAAGGAAGGTTGAGAATAGTTTTTGTTTCTCCCGTCATTTTCCATTTCATGGAACGGATGCTGTCATCAATAATAAAGCTTTTATCCATCACTTCTCTTTTTTCTACTCGTTTTCCTGTTTCAAAATTATTGTACAGCACATCATCGGCTCCTCCTACTACCATGCGGATTTGCATGCCACCTCCTTCACCCCCTCTTACATCAGTGGTGCCATTGTCGCTGTCTTCTTCCGCAGATTTCCATAACGATTGGCTGTTACCAAACACCAGCTCAAATTTATCTGTCCTGGTTCTCGGCATTTGTTGCTCCATTCCACCAGGCATATCTGCAATGCGTATTTGCATCAGTGATGTTCTTTCATACATCACTTTTCCTTCTTTTTGCTGAGCCTGAACCAGGCATACTGCTACCAAAGAAACGCCGGCTAGTATTATTTTTTTCATGATTTATCTATTTAAAATCAAAAGTATTAAACTCATTCAGTACAATAGGTTAAGTCACCTATCATTAAGGTTAATAAAGGTTAAAGCCCTTAAAAATGCCGGAAGTGAATTGCTAAATTTGCTTATTAATGCGAAGGAGAAAAATCATACCAGGTCCTCTTTTGATGGTGATTTCCATTTTGGGTATCACTGCCTTCCTGCTTTACTGGCTGAAGCAAAGCTATGACAGGGAGGAAAAAACATTGGCAATAAAATCAGACGTTACTTTCCGGGAAACAATATTTCAGTTGCAGGTTGCCAAATTAAACCTGGATGGCGTTGCCTGGAATGGAAAAGACAGTAGTAAGGGCAAGATGAAAATTTTAATGCATGAAAAAAATGGGGAGCAGGTAAGTGTCCGGTTCAAACCCAAAGAAGAAATTCTTTCTACCATAAACGTTATCAGACGCAAGCTGAAAGATTCATTGAAAGCAAACCCTGGTACAAATCCCGGAATGGTTACAATTTCTATGAATCAAACTTCTGTAAACAGTGGTGGCGACTCCATAAAATTTGAGCAGCATATAGATGGCAATCCTGGGCAAGGTGGCCGCATCTTCAGTTTATTGTATGGAGTAGATTCTTTACAGGATTCTCTTCGACTGACAGAAATTGATTCCGCTTATACAAAAGCATTAAAAGAGGAAAAACTGAATATCCCCTTTTCAATAATACAGACCGACAGCACAGATAATTCAGATAAACCGGTTTTTAATGAGGTAACCGTCGGCCTTGCAAACCCGGTTACTTATCGATTAAAATTGGGGAATACATTTCCTTACCTGATAAAACAGATAACACAGCCCATTTTGTTTTCTATTCTTCTTCTTGGCATAACCATCCTTTCATTTGTATTGCTGTATAATAATTTGCTCAAACAGCGAAGGCTGGCAGATATGAAAAATGAATTTATCAGCAATATTACCCATGAGTTAAAAACACCTATTGCCACGGTAGGAGTAGCTATCGAAGCCTTGAAAAATTTTAATGCTATACAGGATCCCCTGCGGACGAAGGAATACCTGGATATTTCTTCCAACGAACTGCAACGGCTGAACCTGCTGGTGGATAAAGTACTCAAACTTTCCATGTTTGAAAAGAAAGAAGTGGAACTAAAGTTTGAAACGTTTAACCTGAAAGAAATAATCGACGAAGTGGTATCTTCTTTAAAACTGCAATTGGAAAAACATGGTGCAGCGGTATCTGTTAAGCATACCGGTGATTTAAATCTCCGGGGTGACAGGTTGCACTTGCTCAGTGTGGTTTTTAACCTGCTTGACAATTCAATTAAATATAGTAAGGATGAACCTTCTATACAAATTGATATGGTGGGAAATGATGAAATGATTGTGTTGAACATTACCGACAATGGAATTGGTATAGCCCCGGAATATAAAAACAAAGTGTTTGAGAAATTTTTCCGGATAGCTCATGGCGATACACATAATGCCAAAGGATATGGATTGGGATTGAGTTATGTGGCCCAGGTTATAGAAAAGCACAAAGGGACAATCAACATAGAAAGCCAGCCGGGCACTGGTACAAAATTCACTATCATCTTACCAAAGAAAACTGTATGAGCCAGGTAAAAGTTTTATATATAGAAGATGAACTCTTTCTGGGAAAAATAGTACGGGAAAGTTTGGAAAGCCGCGGCTTTGAAGTTATGATGGAGGGAGACGGGGCAAAAGCAACACCACTTTTTAAAAAATATAAACCTGACATCTGTGTACTGGATATCATGTTGCCTAATAAAGATGGCTTTACTATTGCTGATGAAATAAGAGAACTGGATGAAGCGATACCTATTATTTTTTTAACCGCTAAAACGCAGACGGAAGATGTGGTAAAAGGATTTTCATTGGGCGGGAATGATTTTATCCGTAAACCATTCAGTATGGAAGAATTGATCGTCCGGATACAAAACCTGCTAAACACTAAAACGGAAGACCCGAAAAAATAAGTGGCGGCACAGCTATCATCGGCAAGTATATCTTTCACCTCAACCGCCAGTTGCTTAGTACTGGAAAAGCGGACCGCAAACTTTCATACAGGGAAAGTGAATTATTAAAAGTGTTATACGAAAACCGGGAGGGAATAATTGACCGGAAAGATATTCTCAATTTGCTCTGGGGTAATGATTCTTTCTTTAATAGTCGTAACCTCGATGTATATATTACCAAATTGCGGAGTTACCTGAAAGAAGATCCTTCGCTGGAGATAATCACTATCAAAGGGGTGGGTTACCGGTTTGTAGCCGAATAATGAATTTGCATCAGATGGATTAAGGTCATCCCGACAAGCCAAACCTACCAGAAATTATGAATAGCTGTTTTTTGGCACAGAATTATTATTGTACAGGAAAACGACTTAATGGCCAAAACAGGCAAAAAATTTTCCCGTCCGAAAAAAATACTCCTCAGTTCACTTGTAATTCTGGTAATTGCGGCTGTTGCCTTACAGATTTTCATAAGCAGTTTTCTACCGCCTATTATCAAAAAACGGCTGGAGAAGGTAGTGGTCAATGGCTCCGATAGCCTGTACAGGCTCGAAATGGGGAAATTTAAGGTCAACTTTTGGGGCGGTTCCATCCGCTTTACCGACCTGGCCATTTCTATTGATAGTGCCCGGTATAAAAGAATGAATGAAGGGAAAATTTTACCAACGTTAACTTTCAATCTTCAACTTAGAAAAGGAAATGTAACTGGAATCGGCCTGTGGGCACTCCTGATATCAAAAAAAATAAATATCAACCTTATTACTTTCCAGGAAGGAGATATTGAAATGGCCCGTCATTTCCGGCAGGAAGAAAATATAAATGCAGATGGAGAACCTTTATGGCGGTTAATTCAGCCGCAAATAAAATCAATCAGCATTGACGCAGTTCAGTTTGCCAAATTCCGTGTCCGTTTCCAGAATATTGACAGTGCTAAATCATTCCGGTGGCAATTTGATAAATGCAATGCAGTATTCTCCGGCATACAGGTTGACAGCCTTGCGGCAATTGATACAACCCGGCTTCTGTTTGCAAAAAACGTAACATTTAATGCTGCGGATATTAAAATGAAAACACCTGATGGTTTGTATGGTTTAAATGCACAAAATATTTCTTATTCTTCCGGGAGCCGTGTGCTTGATGTGAAACAATTTGATTTTTCACCTGCCATCAGCGAACTGCAGTTTATGAAGCATTTTGGTTACCAGCATGAAATTTATAAATTATCTGTTCCTGTAATCAGTATGAAAAATTTTCAATTGCCACAATGGGTAAATTATAACCGGTTTGTTACGGATACTATTAGTTTATTATCCCCTCTTATTTCAGTCCATCTAGACAGAAATGCACCTCCTAATCGCCATAGTAAAATGGGCA
>JBKJLR010000027.1:0-5174 GCA_046596865.1 Chitinophagaceae bacterium | reverse complement strand
ATTTTAAACCTGTCGCCAAAACGGTTCTTCATTCTTGTAACATTCGTCACATCTCTTGTACTTTCTTTTACGGCTCCAATATTTTTACAAGCCTGTAATTCATCAAACATTTCCAATGTCACTTCAATTTTATAATCCACGGGGTTATTATAGATCATTACCGGCAAATCAGTTGAATTGGCAATGGCTTTAAAATAAGTCACCGTTTCCCTATGATCACTTTTGTAACGCATTGGTGGCAACAACATCAATCCCTGTGCCCCCCATGCTTTGGCAAGTGCTGCTTGTTTTAATGCCTCTTTAGTAGAGCCTTCGGCAATATTGATTACCACCGGAACTTTGCCCGATACTTTTTCAATAGAAAATTTTACCAGCACTTCTTTTTCTTCAGTTGTTAAGACACTTGCTTCGCCCAATGTGCCCCCAAGGATAATTCCCTCCACTCCGGCAGTCAATTGTGCCTGCAGATTTTTTTCAAATAAGGGCAGATCCAATTCGTCAGCAGCAGTAAATTTTGTAGTAAGTGCAGGGAAAACTCCATTCCATTCGAAAGACATAAATAGTACGTTTAATGCTGCCAAAGGTAGGGCATTCAGAATTTTGCCACCCGGGTTATGAGATTTTCATAATTCTATCATAATCGGAAACATATTGAATGCACTGCGGAAAATGCAAAATTTCTAAATTCTGGTTAGCTTTACCAATATGAAAGCAAAACTATCTGTCAATACCATCTTTACTGATATAGGCGGCGTACTACTGACCAATGGTTGGGATCGTGGTAGTAGAAGAAGGGCCATTGATCTGTTTAAACTTGATCCCGAAGAAACAGAAGAACGACATCACCTTACATTTGATACGTATGAAGTAGGCAAGATCACACTGGACGAATACCTGGACCGTGTAGTGTTTTATAAAAAACGACCGTTCAGCCGTAATACATTTAAAGAATTTATGTACGACCAGTCAAAACCTTTTCCTGAGATGTTGACAATGCTGCAACTATTAAAAAAGAGATACCGGGTAAAAGTGGCCGTCGTAAGTAATGAAGGCCGGGAGTTGGCAGAATATCGTATCAGGAAATTTAAAATGAATGATTTTGTTGATTTTTTTATCGTTTCCAGCTTTGTTCATTTTAGAAAGCCCGATACTGATATTTTCAAAATTGCATTGGATACTGCACAGGTAAGTCCAAAACAAGTGGTGTACCTGGAGGACAGAGCCATGTTTGTACAAGTAGCCGAAACACTTGGCATTCAGGGTCTGCGACATATTGATTATAAAAGCACCTGTGATAAACTGGAAAAGTTTGGTTTCAAATTTTGATGATGAATAAAAATTGTCAGCAATGAGCAAATAGACTGCAATAAATAATTAAAAATACAAGCAAGCAACAGAATTAAAATAAATAATCATGCGGATAGAAACTGATATTAAACTGGGTTTTAAGGATGTGATGATACGACCTAAACGTTCCACCCTAAGCAGCCGTGCAGAAGTAACGCTGGCAAGAAAGTTTAAATTTTTACATGGCGGTAATCATTGGACAGGTATCCCCATTATGGCGGCCAATATGGATACAGTGGGTACTATGGAAATGGCTAAATCTCTTGCAGAACAACAGCTTTTTACTGCTATACACAAACATTATACAGCAGCCCAATGGAAAACGTTTATGCAGGCAGAAGGGGAACGCCTGGTGGGAAGTATGGCCATCAGTACCGGCACCAATGATGCTGATGCGGAGAAGCTGTCAGTTATTTTACAAGAGAATCCTTCGCTCCGATTTATTTGTATAGATGTGGCCAATGGGTATGCAGAGAAATTTGTTGAGTTTGTAAAGTCAACGCGGGAAAAACATCCGGGTAAAGTCATCATAGCAGGAAATGTAGTAACGGGTGAAATGGTGGAAGAGTTATTACTGGCAGGTGCAGATATTATTAAGGTAGGAATTGGGCCCGGCTCTGTTTGCACTACCCGTATCAAAACAGGTGTGGGTTACCCGCAGCTATCTGCCATTATTGAATGTGCTGATGCTGCACATGGTCTGGGAGGGCATATTATTTCGGACGGCGGTTGTAAAGTGCCGGGTGATATTGCCAAAGCATTTGGAGGCGGCGCTGATTTTGTAATGCTGGGTGGCATGCTGGCTGGTCATGAAGAAAGTGGTGGTGAGCTGGTAGAAAAAGAAGATGGAAGCAAATACAAGCTTTTTTATGGTATGAGTTCAGAGATGGCGATGGAAAAATATTCCAACGGTATTGCAGAGTACCGTGCCTCTGAAGGAAAGACCACAGAAATACCTTACCGTGGAAATGTATCAGATACTTTATCAGATATATTAGGTGGCCTTCGTTCCACCTGTACCTATGTAGGTGCACAATCGTTAAAGGAGTTATCCAAACGTACTACATTCATCAGGGTGCAGGAGCAGCATAATGAATGGTTTGAAAATTAGAAATAATCAAATATTAAAATGTACCTCATTTCAATTGTCAAACTGTTCGAGAGGTAACTGATTATCCAGACGTGTAAATCGTTCTTCGACAGGCTCAGGGCAACTAGCTTTTTATAAATTTTTAGCTTCCCATCTCCTTTACAAATTCATAAATAGATTGCTGTGCAGTAATGGGTGCTTTATCATTAGTGGCCCTTGGGTTATCCAACGCTGTATTTACCATCACCGCTTTAGTGTTATCATTCAATTGCAGTTGCAGAATATGATTAAGTTCTTCACCAAACTTAACATCATAAATCGGAAACACCACTTCAATACGGCTGTGCAGGTTGCGGTTCATCCAGTCGGCACTGCCCATATAATATTGAGGTTCACCATTGTTATGAAATACAAAAACCCGTGCATGCTCTAAGTAGCGGTCCACAATGCGATGAATGGTGATATTTTCGCTTTGTCCATCCACTCCCGGTGCGAGGCTACACACACTGCGGACAAGCATTTGCACTTTTACTCCTGCCCTGCTGGCATCATATAATTTTTCTATCATGGCCCGTTCCTGCAGGTTGTTCAGTTTTATGATAATGCCGGCAGGTCTTCCTTTCTTTGCGTTTTTAATTTCCCGTTCTATTAATTTATCAAACCTTTTTATCAGGTTAAATTGGGATACCAGCAAATGCTGGAAGGGAATTTTTACATAATCAGCCGGTTGCTTACGGCTTTGCAGGTAATCAAACAACCACTCCAGTTCAATACCCATTTCCTTATGGGAAGTAAAAAGTACATGGTCAGTGTAGAACCGGCCGGTAGCCTCATTAAAATTACCGGTGGCCATAAAGGAATAGTTTTTCCACTCTTTATCTTCAATCCTTTTTACCAACGCTACTTTAGCATGTACTTTCAGCCCGGGAATGCTGTTAATAATTTTTATACCTGCCGCCTTCATCTTCTTACTCCACTTCAGGTTATTGGCTTCATCAAATCTTGCTTTCAGTTCCACAAACACCGTAACTTTCTTTCCATTTTTGGCAGCACTGATCAACGCATTTACAATATGTGAATCAGCCGCCACCCGGTACAGGGTAACATATATTTCTTTGACCGTGGGATCAATGGCTGCTTCATTAAAAAAGCGAAGAATATAATTGTAAGAATGATACGGAAGATGCAGTAGTTTTTCTTCTTCCGTAATGCTTTGAAATATCGAACGATGATTATCAAATCCAGGGTGCGCAACAGACGACCAGTTAGGATTAGTGAGTTTTCCTTTTTGAGGGTTTGGCAAACTACCCAGATCTTTTAAGTTGTGATAGCGTCCGCCTTTTGCCATTTCTTCATTGCGCAGTATTAAAAATTCCTGCAGAAAATCTTTTACTGTTTCAGGCATGGCCTGGTCATATAATAAACGGGTAGCATGCCCTACTTCCCGTTTTTCCAATTGCTTTTCAATTTTATCGGCAATATCACCAATAAATTCATCCCCGATGCTCATCTCCGCATCACGGGTCAGTTTCACACTCCATGCACCATGTATGATATAGGCCGGAAATACTTCCTGCAGATTCTCCCTGATAACATCATCCAGGAAAAGAATATAATGATCAGCTCCCAGCATAGGTAGTTCAAAAAAACGGGGGAGATTGCCAGAAGGAATATTGAGTACCGCATAGGTATGTACTCCCGGCTGGTCGACAGCTTCCATATTCACTATAAAATAAAGGGCATTGTTTTCCAGAAAAACAGATGACTGGTTGTCTTTTCCTAAAATGACAGGTTGAAGAAAAGACAGAACTTTTGATAAAAAATAATCCAATACTGTTTCTTTGTGTTCCACCCGGATAGGATCATCGTAATATAGCCAGATATGGTTTTCTGCCAGCTCCGGTAAAATTTGTTTCTTCAATATACTACCAAATTCTTCCAGTTGCAGATGAACGGTGGTCTGCACCTGTTGCACCAAATCCTTTGGATATTCTTCTTCAATAGATATTTTTTTGGATTCTATACTGGTAAAAGCAAAAATAGAAGGCATACGAACCCGGAAAAACTCATCCAGGTTGGAGGAAAAAATAGATAAAAAAGAAATGCGGCTGTAAAGCGGAACATTTTTGTCCGCCGCTTCCATCAACACCCGATGATTAAAACTAAGCCAGCTAAGGTCACGGTTCAGAAAAACATACTTATTATCGCCTGCCATAGAAAAGGTTTATTCGAACTAAGATAACGGTTTTTTTACGGGGAGCAAACAATGGGAAAACAGGATCTGTTGGTTCATCACTTAGACAAAAAGCTTTCTGCTAGTTTTGATGGCGCCGTTGTACAATAAGCAACTGTCAGTGCATCTTTAAACATGGCTTTCTTCACTTTTTTAAGATTTACAGATGTAAAGCCCATCCTTCCCCATCTACCCGGCAACGGATAAATAACTGAACTGTCAAAAGCACAGAACACTGATTGGTCAACCAATGTTAGTTTTAAATTAGCGGTCATAGCCTTTTCAGAAAGTGTGGCAAATATTTTCTTCTTCACCCGGAAAGCCAGACGATCAAAATGCGGATGTTCATCCGTTTCCGGAAATGATAATGCTAATTGACAAACTGCTTTAATACTGATCATGGAATATTAATTACTTGTAAATTTAATTTTAATATTGTGGTATGACAAAAACGAGATTAGAAGCCTTCAGCGATGGGGTAATTGCCATCATAATAACCATCAT